>JAEUIK010000143.1 GCA_016793185.1 Planctomycetaceae bacterium
ACCGTAGGTGAGTTCAATGAACCTCAGCCGGACATCGTCTTCGGAGTATTCTGGGTGACGCCTGCGAATCGCGTCAAACGCCATCCGCCGCACCTGCCCCGACCAGGCACAGGCCCGCCGCAGTCGCTCCTGGGGAGTCATCCGACGGAGACACTCCAACTGGACCGCAAGGGCCTCGTCAGACGTGTCGGAGAGGTCGGAGCGCATCGTCATCGGTCTTGCTTAAATCGATCGGGTTTCTTGGCGTCTCTGTTCAACAGGACCGAGAGCTCGAGAGGGTTCCTTCCGGGGTCCGAAAGGGACCACCCTGTTAACCGTGAGAGGTCTGTTAATCCGAGAGTCAGAGAGTTTTAGCGCGAATTTCCGGGGTCCGAAGGGAACCGTCTCGGTTCCTCTCGCACCCCTGTTGATCTCTTCCAAAACGGAGAGAGGTCCAACCCGGTATTCGTCGTCGCAAATCCTTTTGCGGCAACGCTATTTACGACGAACGCCCAGAGCCCGAAAACCGGACTCCGGGCGTTAACTGGCAGGCGGTTGCTTTCCGCAGACAAAAGTAAAGCTCCCCGACAAGGACTCGAACCTTGGACTTAGCGGTTAACAGCCGCTCGCTCTACCAACTGAGCTATCGGGGAATGAACGCTCTAAAATAGCTGATGCCCGGCGCGGTGACAAGCGACCTGCGTCGCCAGCTCGGCCGCGTTGGAAGCGCGTGGGGCCACGCGGGTTGGGGTGGCTGTGACGGCACACTGGGGGCCTTCTCGGCCAGCCGGATTGCACCCGGATCCACGTCCTGCCGCGGCCGCTTTTCTGGGACGACGCGATTCCGGACCAGCTCGCTAGGGCTGGCTGGGCTTGGCGTCGTCGGGCGCCTTTTCCGCCCGCTGTTTCTCCATCACCACCGAGTTGCCGCGCTGGTTGTACTCGACGCGTGACATGAAGCAGCGCATCAGCATCAGCCCTCGGCCGCTGGGGACCTCGAGGTTTTCCTCGCAGGTGCAGTCGGGCACGGCGGTCGGATCGAAACCGGGGCCTTCGTCGGCGATCTCCACCCACAGTTCGCGGGGCCGCAGCTTGCAGGCGATCCGCACCTGCTTTGACTCGTCGTGCCGGTTGCCATGCTTGATGGCGTTGACGATCGCCTCGTCGAGCGCGAGCCGCACGCTATAGATGTCGTGCGTGCCCCACTCGTGGTTCGCGAGTTGCTCGAGAATTTCCTCAAGCACGCGACTCCCTTCAGCGAGTTCGCTGGGGATCACCCATTCGGCTTCCCAGAGGCAGCGGTCGTTCTTCATGCCAGGCGACTACCGGTTGAATTCGGGCAGCGCGGCGACCGCGGAGTCGCAGCACGGCAAAACGGATTTCAACGACCTTTCCCTCGCGGCAGGCGTGCGGTCCGCGCGAACGATGCGAGCCGCTCGCCTTCTCGCGCCTGCCGCAACTACGGGCCCGTCCGCTGTGCCGCGGCCGGCGTGCCCCGCCCCGCGTCGGGCGCTGGACACGTCCCCCCAGCCCGGGCACATCGCGCTCAGAACGCCGCCAGGGCGTCCGACTCGTCTTCCCGGATATCGAACAACTTGTTGAGCTTGGTAATCGCGAACACTTCGTAGATCTCGGGGCGGATGTTGCTCAGCTTGAGCTTGCCGCCATGGGCTTTGACCTTCTTGTCGAGCGTGATGAGCTTGCCCAGCGCGGCGCTCGACAGGAACTCGACGGTGGTGAAGTTGAGCAACAGCTTGCCGCGGTTCTCTTCTTCGACGAGTTGAAACAACTCCTGGCCGAGGCCCTGGATGTTGGCTTCGTCGAGGATTTTGCGGTCCACGAAGCGGACGACGGTGACGTCGCCGACTTCGGAGACTTCCAAGCTGCGGTGCGCGGCCATCCGAACCACCTTCCTATAAACTCGCTTGCCCCGCCCTCCGGGTCGCCCCGAGAAGGATCGACCCTGATTGCGCGAGACGCTCTCTCACTGCCAGCATTTCTCACAATCGCGCGCCAAGCAAGCCGCGGCTGCCGGCGCGGAACCGACCGCGGGCCAGGGTGCACTTGATTGGTCCGGGCCGCCCCCCCGCCAACCAGCGTTGCGGTGCCGAGAGCCAAAACCGCGTTACCGACCCGCGTCGGTCGAGCGCAGTTTGCCGCTCCCGGGGTGGAGCTCAAGCGCGCAAATCGTTCACAGAAATGATATTCGGGCGACCTAGGCTGTCAAGCGAAGCCCGCTGGCACAGGAGCACGGGGCCCGATTCCACCGGTGCGGCGTCGCGAAATCCAAGGCGGACGCGACGTCAAGCCCCGGGACGCTTCATCGAGAGGCTGTGCAGAATGAGCACCGAGCCGACCGAGATGAGGGCCCAGCCGATCCACTCGGGCGGCCGGACGACCTTCCGGATCGGGGGGCCCGCGGCCGGGAAGAGCTGGGTCAGTTGCGTCGTCGTGGCCTGCGTTTTGGTGCCTGTCCGCTGGGCCAGGAAGTGCGTGGCCTTCTCGGTGAGCACGTACGAGTCGATCAGGCGGAACTGGATCCCGAGGAACAGGACCAGCAAGCCCGCCATGAAGTACTGATTGCGATTGATGTCCACGCTGGTTCTCCGCCAGGGGATGCGCGTCGGGACGCGCACGCGACGAGCACGTGCGCCGGTCCCCTAGGCCGCCTGCCATGCAGATTTATCGAGCGATTCGACCGGCGGAATTGATGGGGCCGGCGGACCTGCCGGTCATGAGGAGAATTCCAAGACGGCGCGGCGATGGGGCGGCAAGGGTTGTTGGGCTGGTAGGGGCGCAACACGGGAACGCGATGTCCCCCCGCGCCCGCGGGCGGGATCGGACCGGGGGCGCCGATTGACTCGGCGGCTCCCTCGAGGCGAACACGCCCTCATGCCGGGGGCGGCGGGCCGGTTAGCCCGATTTGGTCGACGGAACGTGCCCCAATCCCTGGAGCATGTCCTGCACCCCTTCGGTCAACGATTCGGCCGACGAGGGTTCGAGAATGTTTTTCTTGTCGGCCCGGACGATCGCGGCGACGAGCGGCTTGTGATTCGCCCAATCCGAGACGCCGAAGGTGCGGACGTCGATGTAGGTGTCGGCGAATCCGGCCGAAATCTTGGGGACCAGTTCGTATCCCTCGGTGGTTCGCACGACGTGGTAGGTCAGCCCACCGAACATCAATCCCGCCCCTACGGCGGCGCCCGTCAAGAAAGAACTGAACCGGCCCATGCTCAACTCCTGGCTAACGTCCGTCTTCCAACTTCTTCGCGGTCGCCCGGCGAATCTTGAGAACCCGGCGGGGGCGGGAGTGTATCGAAACAGGCGCCGCCGCCACAAGATTAGCTTGAGGGGTGCGCGGCGAGGGTCGGGTTAGGCGGGGCATGCCCAATTTGCCGTCGAAAGGGTCTCGTTCGGCCGGGGACGCGAGAGTTTGTCGCAAACCACTTTAGATACTCACGTTGCGACTTTGAGCGGCAGGCCACCCGGGGCCTCTCCACGGCCTGCGGGCCAGGATTCGACCGGCATTCGGGGTCAGGCCCGTTATATGTGCGGTCGGCCGTCGCTCTCGTCTGCAGGGGGAATCAAGCGTCCCCCCTGACGTTCCGCACCCGGACGACGACGAAGGAGACCCGGCATGGAAACGACACTCGCGAGCACCGACTCGCACCTTGCGGGGCGCCAGGAATCCCTCCGCGGCGCCAGCTTCCTGGGGTTGCTGGCGACCCAGTTCCTGGGCGCTCTCAATGACAATATCTTTCGCTGGCTCGCGGTGCCCATCGGCAAGTTCTACGCCGGGCAGGATCACGCCGCGCTGGTCCTCTCGGCCGGCCTCGCCTGCTTCGTGCTTCCCTACCTCTTGCTCGCGGGGCCGGCCGGATACCTGGCCGACCGCTTCAGCAAGCGCGGCGTGATCGTCGCGTGCAAGTTCGCCGAGATCGTCATCATGGCCCTGGGAGTCGCGGCGATCGCGACGGGAAACATCTACTTCCTGTTTCTGGTGGTCGCCTTGATGGGATCGCAAAGCGCGCTGTTTGGCCCGGCCAAGCTCGCGAGCCTGCCCGAGATGCTGCATCCAGCCAGACTGAGCGCCGGCAACGGCCTGATGGGCATGATCACTGTCGCCGCGATCACGCTCGGCTCGCTGGCCGGCAATTACCTGTACCACCTGACGGGTCCGGACGGCCGCACGCAGCTCTGGCTCTCGGCGTCGGTATTGGTCGGAACCGCGATCGCGGGCACCGTGACCAGCTTCTGGATTCGCCGCGCTCCGGCCGCCAATCCCCAGGCCGCGCTTCCGTGGAATCCGCTGGGGCGCGCTGTCAGCGACCTCGCCGTGCTGGCACGGAACCGTGGGCTGGCGACAGCCGCCGGGGGAAGCGCGTTCTTCTGGTCGCTGGCTTCGCTCGCGCAACTCAACGTCGACAGCTACGGCATTCTCGAGC
>JAEUIK010000181.1 GCA_016793185.1 Planctomycetaceae bacterium
CTGATCGCCCGCCCGGCGCCGATGATCCTCCACCCAGGCGAGCAAACGCGGGGCCAGTCCGCGACGTCGATAGGGGGCGAGCGTGTGGACCGAACCGATGCCGAACCCCCGCAGACGCCGGCCCCCGAGTTGAAACTCCAGCGGGTGGACGGCCAGCGAGGTGACGACCCGGCCGTCGAGACAGCCGACGTACCAGTTTGCCCGGCGATGCAGCGGCGACTTCAGGCGCAGGGCGACATGCTCGTCGAGGGGCAGTCCGCGCGACCAGACGTCGTGTGTATTATGGAACGACGCCTCGCGCTCAGCGGGGCTCGCCGGGTGGATGTCAAGCGCGTCGAGGTCGGGCGGTTCGTTCACCATGCGAGTGCTTGTCGGGGCCAGAGAGCAGCTCGAAACCGCCCTCATCATCGCGGACCGACCCCGTTTCGTGAAGCCCCCGCGCCGCGGACTCAGAACGGCCACCGTCGGCAGGTGTTTTTCCGGTCTTCCTGGATCAAGTCGTACAATTCCAGCGCGTCGAACTTCTTGAGGAGCACACCGGTACCCTGCTTGAGCTTGGCGTTCATCTCTTCCAAGTAGATCGGCCAGAGTGCGTAGAAGTTGATGCAAATATCGTCGTTGATCATCAGCTTGGCGCTGTTGGGTTGCAGCAGCGACGGCCAGACCAGCATGCAGCATTGCCGGGTGCGCGCGGAATAGGGCGCGGGCGGATCGTCACTCGGCACCGTATGTCCGGGCGCCAGAAACGTCTGGTACATGTGCGGCAGCCGCGCCAGGTTTTTCAGCCAGCGGATCGGCCACCAGTTGTCCTCGTCGTTCATCGCCTCCGAGTCGAATCCCCCCTCCCTCAAGCCGGGCCAGTCCGCTGGCAGCGAGACCATCAATTCGGCGTATCGCTGTTGGGTGGAGACTCCCGCGGGCAAACTCATCGGGCGGCTCGACATGCCCGAGGTGACGATCGTCCAATGCGTTCCGCCCAGCGGATGCGATTCGCTCGGCTCGACCCCGGAGGGTGGAACCACCAGCAGATCGAGATGAATGTCGGTCGAAATTAGTTCATGAAACACGTTGTCGAAGGGGCCAACCGTCCGCCGCACGTGCCGCTCGATCGCTTCCGCGAAGGGGGTCGGCTCAAAGACGAGCTCGCCTTCGATCGCCGGCTGTTGGTGCCGATAGATCGGATCGCCTGCCTCGCTCAGCTCCACCGGCGGCGCGCTGGCGGCCGGCACCTGGAACTCCTTGGCGCAATCGCGGCACTTGACGCGCTTGCCCGAGAACTTGTCCTTCAAGCGATAGGGACGCTGGCAGTAGGGGCACGAAATCGGGATCGACATCGGCTCTGATTCCCCGGGTGGTGGTCATCATGTGCCGGCCCGAGCTGCAATTGGGTTCGCCCAAGCGGCGACTCGTTCGCCGTTCGAGGGAGAAGTATGCCGGACCTCCGTTGGGCTCGCAAGCAAATCGTGCACGCGGACGGTGGACGCCCCCGGCGTCGCAAAGTTTTGCGAGCACCCGGCAGGCGATTACAATCGGCCAGATGGTCGCCGCGAGCCGCCGCGCACGTCGCTGCGGCCGCCACCGGGGCCTGGGGGGGACTT
>JAEUIK010000239.1 GCA_016793185.1 Planctomycetaceae bacterium
CGGATTCCGGTCGAAGTCGAGTACGCCAGCGAGCTGCGGTATCGGAATCCGCCGCTGGAGAAGAACACGCTCTTATTCGCGATCACGCAAAGCGGCGAGACCGCCGACACCTTGGCCGCCCTCCGCGAAGTCAAGCGCAAGGGTCATCCGACGCTGGCCATTTGCAACGTGGTCGGCAGTTCGATCGCCCAGGAGGCCGACGGCGGAATCTACCTGCACGCCGGCCCCGAAATCGGCGTCGCCTCGACCAAGGCGTTCACGTCGCAATGCGTCGCCCTGGCAATGCTCGGCCTGTACGTCGGCCGGCTCCGGCACCTGAGCTTCGGCCGGGGACTGGAGATCATCGACCAGTTGCAGGCCCTGCCCGACAAAGTGCGGGAAGCCCTCAAGGTCAACGACGCGGTCCGCGAGATCGCGGCCAAATACTACCAGTGCAATAACTTCCTCTACCTGGGACGGCAGTACAACTTTCCCGCCGCTCTGGAAGGGGCGCTCAAGCTCAAGGAAATCAGCTACATCCACGCCGAAGGGTATCCGGCCGCCGAGATGAAGCATGGCCCGATCGCCTTGGTCGACGAGAATACGCCCAGCGTCTTCATCATGCCGCGGGGATTGGTGTACGACAAAGTCATGTCGAACCTCGAAGAGATCAAAGCCCGCGGCGGGCCGGTGATCGCGATTGTGGGCGAAGGGGACACGCGCGTGGCCGACCTGGCCGACGACGTGATTCACGTCCCCGACGTCGAAGACTTCCTGCAGCCCATCGTGACCGCGATCCCGTTGCAGTTGCTGGCGTACCACATCGCCGTCCTGCGTGGCTGCGACGTCGATCGCCCCCGCAACCTGGCCAAGAGCGTGACGGTCGAATAGACCCGCGCCGCCGGCCGCACGTCACCTTCGTCGGGTGCGCGATCGCCACGGGCGCCCCAGCGCCGCCTCCTCGTCGCGTGCCGTTTCGCTGCAAACCTCGTCGACGGCCGCGGGATCGATCCACAGCCCGCGCAGGGCAGTACGCGTTCGCGTGCCGTCCTCGCTGTCGAGCGCCGGAGCGGCACTCGGGGCCGGCTCGGAAGGCTCATCGAGGGCCATTGCGGCACTCGCGACCGGAGCCTGCGCCGGCGGCGAGAAGCGATCGGCCCAGATCGTGTAGTCGGCGCCGTTCACGACGCCGTCGCGGTTGAAGTCGCCGGCAAAGCGCCCGAGCACCGACGCCTGTAGAAAGTTGTCGGCCCAGACCGTGTAGTCGGCTCCGTCGACGCGTCCATCGGCGTTGGCGTCGCCCAGCAGGCCTTGGCCGTCGAGGATTGTCACCAGGGCCGAGCTCGTGACGATCGTCACATTCGCGGGGTTCGACAGTTCCACGCGGAACGATTCGCTGCCTTCGACCAGCGAGTCGCCGACGATCGGCACGCCGAGGGTCTTCTGCGTTTCGCCGGGAGCGAAGGTCAGCGTACCGGTCGTACCCTGAAAATCGGCCCCCGCCGCGGCGCTGCCGGCCAGCGTGGCATAGCTGACCGTGACCGTCTTGCCGCTGGGAGCCGAGAGCGCGACGGTCACCGTCGCCGGAGCGGTCGTGCTGGCGCTCACTTCCGGAAAATCGAACTGGATCGCCGACAGCCCCGTGACTTTCTCGCGATTCACGGTCCGCCAGTCGTTTTGCAGAATGCCGCCCGTATCGCTCGAGTTGGGATTCCAGCTCCAGAAGGTCCAGCTCATGCCGAGTTGCCCGGCCCCCAGGTCGCTGGCGCCGTTTCCGTCGAGATCGCCCGCCAGGTAGTCCACCATCTTGTCGAACCAGAGCTGGTCGCTCGTCGTGGCCAGCCGGCTGCCGAACTCTCCCAGCAGCACGGGGGCGATTCCCTGGCGAAACAAGTAACCCCAATTCCGATCCCAGATCTCGGGCAGGTTATTCGGATAGTTCGGACTGTTGAACCACGACTGCGCGTACACCGATTGCGGGTAGTCATGCGGCGAGTAGACGAGCCGGCCGGGTACGTTCAGTCGCACCGGAAATGCTCCGGCGGCGGAGAGGTTGCCTCCCCACCAGTATGAGCCGCTCGATCCTTCCTGCACGCCTTCGACGACGATCAGCCAGTCGGGATTGACCGCCAGAATGGCGTTGCCCGCCCGCTCGGCAGCCAGGCGCCAATCGTAGGCGCCGCCGGTTCCCCAAGTGGCCTGGCCGTAGGGTTCATTGTGCAAGTCGGCCCCGATCACGGTCGGGTTGCCGGCGTAGCGTTGGGCGAGCATCGTCCAATCCGCAATCCAGCGTGCCTCGGAATAGGAACCGAGGTACCACAGGCCGTTCTCGTTGGGCCCAGCTCCGGCGCTGGAGCGATGATGGTCCAGGAGGATGCGAAGGCCGATCTGGCCCGCGTAGGCGACGATCTTGTCCATGATCCCCAGGCCGCTCAGCCCCTGGAGGTCGGGATTCTGGCTGAAATCGATGCCATTCGGCACGCTCCCGGAGTCGAAGAGCTGGTTCGAGAACGGCAGCCGAATCGTGTTGAATCCCTCGGCGACCATCTGGTCCATCATGCTGCGGTATCCGCGGGTCCAGAGTCCATGAGGCGAGAACGTATCGCTCTCCATCCCGAACCAGCTCACGCCGGCGATCCGCACCGGCTGGTTGGCCGCGTTGAGAATCTGGTTGCCCGCGGTATGCAAAAAGCCCGACCCGGTCGAGGTTCCCTCGAGGGGCTCGTAAGCGTTTGTCCCGGCGATGGTGACGGACGGAGCAGCGTCGTTGTCGACAATCGTGCCCGTCGCCGTGCTGCGCGCCAGCGAGGCGCCGCTGGGGCTGCTCAGCACGACTGTGAATGTCTCATTCTCCTCGTCCCGAACGTCGCCCGCGACCGTCACGGCGATCGTCTGGGTCGTTTGCCCGGGGTTCCAGGTGAGGGTCCCGCTCCGCGAAACGAAATCCTCGCCCACCGAGGCCGACCCGGGAAGAGTTGCGTATTGGACGGTCACCGGGGTCGGCGAGGCGGCCGAGAGCGTGACGACGAAGTTCACGGTCGCGGTTCCCTGGTTTCCTTCCGTAACGCTCGCGTCGGCGATCGCCAGCGTCGGGCCGGGGGTCGACCCGACGGGCACGCCATTGAAGACATAGTTGAGCGGACCGGACGCCACGTTCCCCGGCGTCGCCACGAAACCGAACGTCACGACCTCGCCCGGGTCGAGCCCGCCATTCCAGGGGGCGTTGGCGATCACATAATGGCTGCCCGAGTGGCTGCTGAGGGAGGCATCCCAGATGTCGGTCAGGTTGCCCGCGAAGTCGAACTCAAGCTGCCAGCTCGAGCGGGGGGTCTGATCGTTGGTGATTTTGATCTCCCCTTGAAACCCGCCTCCCCAATCGTTGACGACACGAAACTCGGCCGTCGCGCTCAGCAATTGCCGCGCTTCGAGCGGTTCGAGGTTGCACCGGCGACCGGACAATGGGGTTACGAGGGGGAAGCGACGCAAGAATCCACGCGCAGCGGCAGGGAACTTCATTGAAGCGGATCTCGTGGTGTACGAATGGCGCAGGAAACGCCGCGACGACCGCGCGCGGATTCGCGCGGTTGGCCGATGAACATGCCGGGCGGGTGGGTGTTCCTGGCTTAACGAGATCGCCCCACGCCTCGCCACGCCGGCCGGAACCGAGCCCGACCGGGTGAATCGCGCGTGATCTCAATGCGGTGGAGAGTCCACGGACGCGGCGGAAACGCGTCCGAACGGTGGTCCCATCCTAGTCAGCCCACCGCGGCGATGCGCTGGGCGAAGGGGGATTTTTTCGGAACTTGCCGCGCTGCGGCTCCGGGTCGCGCCAGTTGGCGCCAGGGACCGGCCGTGAGCGACCGTTGAGCAGGGGGGCCCAGCCGCAGAGAGCCCCCTGAGGACCCGTTCGATCCGTCAGCCAGGCGCGCCGCCCCCCAGGAGAAACCGCCCGGCAGGCCCCCCGTGACGTCACACCGCCTGCTGTTCGGGGGCGTAACGGAGCACGTAGTCCTCGAAGCGGATCTGGCGCTCGTCGCCTGGCATGGCCCCCAGGACCGTTTCCAACAATTGCTCGAATCGGCGCGGCAGCAGGTGATAAAAATTGTGCTTGCCGGAGCGGCGTGACTCGATCAGGCCCGCCACCCGCAAGAGCGCCAGGTGATGGCTCACCGCCGGCTGACTTTGGCCCAAGCGTTCGCAGAGCGCTCGCACGTGCAGTTCAGAAGAGCGCGTCAGGTACAAGAGAATCCGCAGGCGAGTTTCGTCGGAGAGCAGCTTGAATACCGCGACGAGATCCTTCACACCCTCGTCGGAAATCACGGTGGGCTCGGTTTCGCCCCGGGCATGCGCGCTGGTTTTGCCGGCAGCGACGTCCGTGGCGAGCGCGTCGCCGGAGGGCTCTTTGCTGACGACCGCCGGTTCGCGCCGCGCGGCCGGGGCGCCACGAAAACCGGAGGACTCGACATCCGTCGTCAGGGTGGCGTCGTGCAGTTGCGAGATCATCGCGTCCAACTCAACCTTTCTCTCCAGCAACCCGCCGAGCCGGCGCCACGACCCGGCCGGATCAGCCGGTGCGCGGGCCCAGACACGAGGCGCCGCCTGCTGAGCGCAGCGCAGTGCACGTGGTGGCGAGCGATCGGGGGCGAATTTGTCAGACCGACACAGAACCGTGTGAACCAGACGGGAGCAATCCCTTGATAGGCGCGAAGCGTGTTCGACCGCGGCGGCGTTCCAGACGTGACTCGGTCGATGCCATTGCCGCGCGAGGCCGGGCTTCTTGTCCGGGCATTCTACCGAGCGAGCCACCCCCGGCCAAGGAATTTCCGGTGGATTGCCGGCAATTTGCCCCGCGTGACGCGCGCGTCAATTCACGAGGGGGGACTCGGCACGCCGACCTCGGCGCGCCCCAGTGGGCTGCGGCGGTGCGTCCGCACGGCACCCTGCAGCGCGATCGCGAGGAACGCGTACAAGCAGCTCGACAGAATCAGTGCCGAACCCCAGACGGCCGGAAAATGATCGCGTAACAGGATCAGCGCCGGGGGCTCGTTCGTCCTTGGCGCTTTGCGCTGCACCGGTCCCGCGCCCAACTGGCTCTGCCGCTGGGCCTCTTCCTTCCAGCGCTGCCATTCGGCCCGCACTTCGGGCCGGTCGAGGCTGGCGACGACGCGCCGCTGCGTGGCCACGAGCAGCAGCGAAACCACCGCGGCCAGGACCAGCCAGCCGGCGAACCATCCCCAGATTCTCCCGCGGGAGGTCTTGCGCGTCTCTCGTGTGAGCTTGGCCATCGCTTACTTGTCGGGGGCCATCAGATCGAGGACGGAAGCTGTCATGGCAATCACGCCGGTCGAGATCGTCCCCTCGGGATCGGGATAGAACAGGGCCGAATGCAAGCTCGGCGGCTCGATCTTCATTTCGCGATAGCGGGCCAAGCGCCGGCCGTCGACCGCGCCCAGTCGGAACATAAAGATCGGCACACCCGCGCGGCCATACTCGCTGAAATCCTCGCCGCCCATCGAGGGTTCGGAGTCGACCACCTGCTCGTTGCCGAGCGCCTTCTTCAGGACCGGAGTCAGCCGACCGGTCAGCGCCGGATCGTTGTACATCGCCGGCGTCCCTTCCGAGACGACGATAGTCGGTTCGGGGGCCCGAGCGCCCGCGGCGACGGCCAAAGCCTTGCGGCGAATCGCCGCCAGCAAATGGCTGCGCACTTCGTCGGTGAAGCTGCGGACCGTGACCTGCAGTTCGCACTTGTCGCCAATCACGTTGTGCTTGGTCCCGCCGCGAATCGCCCCGACCGTGATGACGGCCGGATCGGTCGGCGAGATCTCGCGGCTGACGATCGTTTGCAGTTCGAGAATCAACTGTGCGGCCTGGACAATCGGATCGACGGTCGTGTGGGGATACGCCCCGTGTCCGCCGCGCCCCTTGACGGTGATATCGACGCTATCGACGTTGGCCAGCGTATAGCCCGCCCGGCAACCGACCGAGCCGGTCGCCAGGGTCGCATCGACGTGCAAGGCGAGGGCGAAATCGGGCTTGGCCAGCTTCTTGAAGAGGCCGTCGTCGAGCATGGCCTTCGCCCCGGCCCCCCGCTCCTCGGCCGGCTGGAAAAGGATTTGCAAGCGGCCGCTCCATTGATCCTTGTGCGCGATCAGGTAGCGCGCCGTGCCGACCAGGCACGTCATGTGAATGTCGTGGCCGCAGGCGTGCATGACTCCCACCTCGGCCCCGGAGCCGTCCTTGACCTTGACCTTCGATGCGTAGGGGACGGGCGTGGCCTCGACGACCGGCAGCGCATCCATATCGGCCCGAACCATCACGGTCTTGCCCGGTCCGTTCTCGACCGTGCCCACCACACCATGTCCGCCGAGGCCGCGGGTCACCTGTGCCCCGAGGGCCGTCAACTCGGCCGCCAGGAGCTCGCTGGTGCGAACCTCCTGCAGCGAGAGCTCGGGAGCCTGATGCAGCTTGACATACAACTCCGTAAGCTGCGGCAAATTGTCGTCTACCCATTTTGCCGTCTCGGCCCCCGCGCTTGGCTGCGCGGCACGGAGGACGAAGCTTGCGCCCACGAAGAGCGCGGCGGCAAGGCAACGCAGATTTCGCAATGCGTCGCAATTGGCAAAGCCTGCAAGCCATGATTGCCTCCGGGTGCGGAGCGCGCGAACGCTGCGGCAGCCGGCGTCGGCCAGGATCTTCAGCATGACGACTCCTCGAGCGCCGCGCGCGAACTGCCGCGCGGCGAATAACGGTAGTTCCGAATGGCGATGCACAACCACGACTTCAGTCCGGCACGACCAACGCGAATTGTGCGCGAACAACGCTTGCCAAGAGCTGCCGAGTTTCCGTATACTCGGGCCATCATCGAACCCTCTCTCATCCGAGCAGACCCGGCACCATCATCCGCGCCGCGTCTGCTCTTATTTTTTGCGCACTTTTCCTCGGCTGGGGCGTCCGTATTGTAGACGCTGCTCGCGCGCTGGGGTACCAAGGGACAGAGGTACCCGGCGTCAGGGCGTTCTTGACGAGCGGGGCGCTGCGGTCCGCCCACGCCGCTACTCCCGCCGGGCGAGCGCCGCTAGTTGCGGCACGAGTTGGCGAATCGCGCGGGCTCGATGGCTGATGACCGACTTGAAGACCGGTCCCAACTCGCCGAAGGTCTGGTGGTATTCGACGATCTCGAACAACGGGTCGTAGCCGAAGCCCCCCGAGCCAGCCGCCGTGGGGCGAATCCGTCCGTAGCAGCGGCCCACGGCTTCGGCCAACACCTCGCCGACCGGGTCCGCGACAACGGCATGGCACACATAGTGGGCGCCGCGCCGCTCGAGGGGGAGATCCCCGAGCTTTTTCAGCAGCAGGGCATTGTTCGCTTCGTCGTGGGCATCGGGGCCGGCGAAGCGGGCGGAGTAAATGCCCGGCGCTCCCCCGAGCGCGTCGACCACCAGGCCGCTGTCTTCTCCCAAGACCCACTGATTCAAATGGCGGGCCTGCTCGGCCGCCTTCTTGCGGGCGTTGGCCGCAAAGCTGTCGCCATCTTCGACGACCGAGATCGCGCTGGGGATCTCCGCCAGCGTGACCAGCTCGATTCCGAGCGGAGCGAGCAGCTCGATGAGCTCGAGCCCTTTCTTCCGATTGCCCGTTCCCAACACGAGCCGGCGCAAGGGAGGCATCACGCAAGCCTCCCGCCAGCGCTAGCGCAGGCTGACCGGCTGCGCGAAGTGCGCGCTGAGGCTCTGGCGGGGAACTTCGATTGGCAGGGGCTGCAGGTCATAGGGAATGCCGTTATGGGACTTCGGCTTGCCGAGCGTGGGGGCCGACTGCCCGGGCTGGGTGATCTTCTCGGCGCCGTAAGTTTCCATGATCATAACGACCGCGGGATTCATCTGGTAACCCCCGTCGGCCGTTGGATTGCCGACCGACTCGAAGCTGCCGACCGTCACGATGCTCATGTTCCGGTCGTGAAATTCGAAGGCCTCGACCCCCTTCTTGCGCAGCGCCTCGGTCAAGTTGTGCGCGGCCTCCCCCGCCTCGGCCAGCCGGCTGGGCATGTCGCTCCCCTTCTCGATCGAATTGATCTTCTTG
>JAEUIK010000247.1 GCA_016793185.1 Planctomycetaceae bacterium
CAGCACAACCTCAAGGGGGTCGACGTCGAAGTCCCCCGTGATCAGATGACCGTCTGCTGCGGTCTGAGCGGCTCGGGCAAGAGCTCGCTCGCCATGGACACGATCTACGCCGAAGGACAGCGCCGCTACGTCGAAAGCCTCAGCTCTTACGCCCGGCAATTTGTCAGCCAGATGCAGAAGCCGGTGCTCGATCATATTTCGGGCCTCTCGCCCGCCATTGCGATCGAGCAGAAGAACATGGGTCACACGCCGCGCTCGACGGTCGGAACCGTGACCGAGATCTACGACTACTTGCGGATTCTCTTCGCCCGGCTCGGCACGCCGCATTGCCCCGACTGCGATCGTCCGATCGGTACGCAGACCTCCGACGAGATCATCGACAAGCTGATGGAGCTGCCGGTCGGAACGAAGTTCTACTTGCTGGCGCCAGTCGAAGTCGCGGTGGGGGAGCGCTACGACGCCTTGTGGGAGGAGCTGCGGGGGGCCGGCTACCGCCGCATCCGCGTCGACGGCCTTACCACTTCGCTCGACGAGCCGCCGACGATCGATCGCCGCCGCAAACACAAGGTCGAGGTGGTCGTCGATCGGTCGACCATCAAAGCGGGGGGACGGAGTCGCCTGGCCGATAGCGTGGAAAGCGCGCTCGCTCTGGGGCGCGGGGTGCTGAGCGTCGCGCTGGTGCGCGACGACCAGCCCGAGAACCGCTGGGTCACGCAGGTCCATAGCCAGCATCTGGCTTGCGACCAGTGCGGACGGAGCTTCGAGCCGCTGACGCCGCACAGCTTTTCGTTCAATAGCTGGCTGGGTTGGTGCCCGGCCTGCGAAGGGTTGGGGGTCGAGTACGGCGCCAATCCGGCCGCCCTGATCGACGATCCCGCCAAGTCGCTGGCCGGCGGCGCGCTGGGACTCTGGCCCGACTTGCGCGACGACCTGGCTAAGCGGTTGACTGCGGCGCTGGCCGAGCACGCTGGCATCCCGCTCGACGTTCCCTATCAGCAGCTCAGCGCCAAGCATCGCCGCACGCTGCTGCAAGGGACCGGGGACGAGTGGATTGACGTTCCCCCGCCCGGCAAGCCCGCACGCGACGCGCAACCGCAGTTCCGCTTTCAGTACAAAGGGCTCTACCCGGCGCTCGAAGAGGCGAGCCGCTTGTCGCCGAGTTTTCGCGCCCGCCTCGAGCATCTCGTCGACGAAGTTCCCTGCTCGACCTGCGGCGGCAGCCGCCTCCGCGACGACGCCTCGGCCGTCAAGCTGCGCGGCAGGACGATCGACGAAGTCTGCCAGACGCCGCTGGGTACGCTGGTCCAGGAGTTCCAACGCTGGAAGCCAGCCGGCAGCGAGCGGAAGATCGCCGGCGAGATCATCCGCGAAGTGCAAAACCGTTTGCAGTTTCTCGTCGACGTCGGGCTCGAATACCTGACGCTCGGACGTGCCGCGCCGACGCTCTCCGGCGGCGAGGCCCAGCGCATTCGCCTGGCCAGCCAGGTTGGCAGCGGCCTGACCGGCGTGCTCTACGTGCTCGATGAGCCGACGATTGGGCTGCATCCGCGCGACAATCGCCGGCTGTTGAGCGCCCTGCAAAAGCTCCGCGACCTGGGGAATACGCTGCTCTTGGTCGAACACGATCGCGAGGTGATCGAGGCGGCCGACCGGCTCCTCGATTTTGGTCCGCGCGCCGGCGAGCATGGGGGCGAGATCGTGGCCAGCGGACCACCGGCCCAGGTCGCGAAGCGCAAAGAATCGGTCACCGGTCCGTATCTCACCGGCAAGAAGGCGATTCCGGTTCCCTCGAATCGCCGGATGCTGGCCGGCGGAATACCGGCCGACGCGCCGGGGAGCCCTGCCAGGACAGCGGCGCCGAGCGCCGCGCCGGCCGCGGCCAATGGCAAGCCCGCCCGGAGATCGCCGCTGATCTTCGGCCTGGGCGCCAAAGTGACGACCGCGGCGCAGTTGGCCGCCAGCCGCACCGGCGTTGCGCCGCCAGCCGTCATGCAGAACGTGCGGACGACTGGCTGGCTCGAGATCCTTGGGGCCCGGCATCACAACCTCAAGAACATCGACGTCCGGATCCCGCTCGGCACATTGACGGCCGTCACCGGCGTCAGCGGCAGCGGCAAGAGCTCGCTGGTCGAGGACATTCTCTACAATGCCGTCGCGCGCGTGCTGCATCGTGCCGCGACCGTGCCCGGCGCCCACGACGCGATTCAGGGGCTCGAGCAGATCAACAAGGTGATCCGCGTCGACCAGCAACCGTTGGGCAACACGCCCACCTCGAACCCCGCGACCTACACCGGCGTGTTCGATCTGATTCGCACGCTCTTTGCCCAGCTCCCCGAGGCCAAGCTCCGCGGCTACACGGCGCGGCGATTCAGCTTCAACGTGCCGGGGGGGCGGTGCGAAAGCTGCGAAGGGAACGGCCAGATCAAGGTCGAGATGCACTTCCTGCCCGACGTCTGGGTCGAGTGCGATACCTGCCGGGGACAGCGCTACAATCCCGAAACGCTGGCCGTGCGCTACCGCGGGCACAGTATCGCGGACGTTCTGAATCTATCCTGCGGCCGGGCGGTCGAGCTGTTCGCAAACCTGCCCAAGATTCGCCGCATTCTGCAGACGATCTGCGACGTGGGGCTCGACTACGTCACCCTGGGCCAGGCGGCCCCCACGCTCTCCGGCGGCGAGGCGCAGCGCGTCAAGCTGGCCGCCGAACTGGCGCGCCCCGACACCGGCCGCACGCTCTACCTGCTCGACGAGCCGACCACCGGCTTGCACTTCGAGGATCTCGCCAAGCTGCTCGAAGTGCTCGGCCGCCTGGTCGATCTGGGAAATACGGTCGTCGTCATCGAGCACAATCTCGATGTGATCAAGACCGCCGACTGGGTGATCGACATCGGTCCCGAGGCGGGCCACGACGGCGGCTATGTCGTCGCCGCCGGCACGCCTGAGGAGATCGTCGCGCACGCCCAACGCGGCCCGGCGGCAGCCGGCACCGGCAAAGGCCGCAAGAAGCCGAGCGGCAGCCAACCCGACTGGCGGCGGAGCCATACCGGCGAGATGTTGGCGCCCGTCATTGCGGCCGGCCCGCATGTCGCCCGCAAGCCGTACGATCCTCAGCAGGCAGCCGAGCCGCGCGACGGCGACGTCCAGGTCGACGAGCTCGGGCAGCATGTGAAGATGCCGTGGGAAACCGACGGCCGCCGCTGGCACACGCGCGACCGCGTGGGGCGCGATGGCGAGCCGTGCCGGTGGGACGGCAAGATCCTGGCGCAGGTCGTCGACAAGATCCACGAGCTGGGCGAGTTCAGCCCAACCAATTGGACGCAGCGCACCATCGTCGAGATCTGCGCTCCCAAGAAGTCCGATGGCTGGTTCTTCCATGCCGTGACCGGCGGCAACTGGCTACTGGACCTGAAGTTTCGCGTCGCGAAGCGGACTTTCCGCCTCGAAGAACTGATCGAACGCCTGGATCTGAAGCCGCTGAACGAACTGCGCGAACTGCCCGTCTACGGCTCGCAGCCGCGCGTCAAATGCAAACAACTGCGTGGTCCCTGGCAGGAAGTGCAGCTCTCGGTGCACTGGCTCAAGGAGATCGACCGCCCCGAGTTCTGGAAATTCCTGGCGGAAGCGGTGCAGGGGTTCGTCAAGCAGACGACTCGCGCCAACCAGGATCCACACAACTTCGCGCCCTGGAAGGCGCTGGGGCGCAAATGGCATCTCGCGCGCAAGGGCTTTCCGCCGGGCAAGAAGGTCGCCTGGCCCCCGGAACTGCTCGAGCAACTCTGCCAGCTGGTCGAGTCGGTCGCCCCGGATGCAAATTTCGAGTGGACGCAGCAACAGGTGGTCCACGCCGCGCTCCAGGGCGAAGAAGTTTGGGCAAGCATCTACACCAAGCGCCGCGCCGCGATCGACCTGATCCTGGCCGGACCCAAGGGGAGCTTGACGCTGGGGCGCGTCGCCGAGCTGGGATTCGAGCAGGAAGTTTCGACCGATCGACCCGAGCGCGATTACGTCAAGCTCCGTTTCCGCAGCCCCGCCGATCTCCAGGCGACCAAGCTCAAGGCCTTCTTGCGCGAGCAGCATGCCGAAGCCCAGGGCATGGCGGCAGCCCGATGAACGACCGCACGAAAGAGCTACGATGACCGACTCCCTCCTCCCCCCGCGATTCCTGTTTCGACTGTCGCAGCCCTGTCGGCTGCACGAGCCGATCTGGGGTTCGAAGGGGGTGGCGCTCTCCGAAGAATATCGCCTGGCCGAGTTCGAACGGCTCGACGGCCGGCCGGCCTTCGCCGACCTGCGCGCCGCCTGGAGCTCGCTGGGCCTCTCGTTCGTGGTCCGCGTCTCCGGCAAGCGCCGCCCGGTGCGCTGCGACGAGGGGAGCCCCGCCCAGAGCGACGGGCTGCATCTCTGGATCGACACCCGCGATACCCACAACATCCATCGCGCGACACGGTTTTGCCACGGGTTCGTGTTCCTCCCGGCCGGCTCGGGCAAGCGGCGGACCGATCCCTTCGCCGAGCAACTGCTGATCCACCGCGCCAAGGAGAACGCCAAGCGCGTCGGGCCAGGCAAACTGCAAGTCCGCAGCCAGCAGCGCGTCGACGGGTACGTGCTCGAGGCGCATCTTCCGGCCGACGCCCTGACGGGCTTCGATCCCGGCGAGCATCCGCGGCTGGGCTTCACCTACGCCGTCCGCGACCACGAACTGGGCGAGCAAACGTTCGCCGCCGGCGGCGAGTTCCCCTACTACGAGGATCCGAGTTTGTGGGGAACGCTGGAGCTCGTCTCGTAAGCCGACAGGATGCGGGATGTGACCGCGGATGACGCAGATTTCGCGGATGAGAAGAAAAAGCCGCGAGGTCCTTAAGCCGCGTCAGCGGTGAAATCCCCCCTTTAACCTTCCTGATCGCGGTTCCTGCTAACTATTCGCCAGCGACTTCTCGAACAGCACCAGGTTTTCGTTGCGGTCCGGATCCCAGCGAATGCCCACGATGTCGTAGTTCTGGGCGATCGCCAGGTGCAACATCGGGCGGTGCTGGTTGTGGCATTCGAACCGAATGCCTTCGTAGCCGTGCTCGGCGGCCCAACTATGCACGGCCTCGACCAGTTGCGAGGCGATTCCCTGGCGGCGTTGATCCGGGGCGACTCCGTAGAGCCAGGCAAAAAACATGCTCGGCTTGAGCTCGAAACCCACAAAGAAGCCCACCGGGCTCTCGTCCATGCTGGCGACGAGCAGCAGCACGTTGTAGCGTCCTTGAAACCTGCGCCGAAAGAAGGCGGCATCCCGAGCCGGGCGGAAAACCGAGCTGTACAGCTCGGCGATCAGCGGGATTTCGTTGGGTCCGACGATATCGATCTTGGCCGTCGCCATATCCACTCCACGCGGTGAGCACTTCGTGACTGCTGCGATCTGTGGTAACAATACGGATTAGACCACCCACGGCTTCCGCCACCAAGTATCCGCTGCGCGGCCCGCGCGATGATCCTCCTCGAAGTCGACTCCCTCGTCAAACACTATGGTCCCGAGCCGGTGCTGGCCGGGGCCTCGTTCGAAATCCGCCCGGGCGACCGCGTCAGCCTGGTCGGTCCCAATGGGGCCGGCAAGACAACGCTGCTCAAGATCATCGCCGGCCGCGAGGACGCCGATTCAGGCACGTGCGTGTTGCACGCCAGCGCGCGCCTCGCCTACCTCGAGCAACAGCCCGAGTTCGCCTCGGGGCGAACCGTCTGGGACGAGACGTACGACGGTCTCGCCGCGCAAGTCGCGCTGGTCGCCGCGGCCGAGCAAGCGGCGCATGACCTGGCGGCCGCGACCGCGCCCGGCGAGCATGCCCGGCTCGCGGCGCGCTACGATCGACTCCAGCACGAGATCGCGCGGCGCGGCGCCTACCAGCTCGATCGGCAGGTTGAGCAGGTGCTGCTCGGGCTGGGCTTCGCGCGGGAGACGTTTGCGCAACCCGTGGCGCAGTTGAGCGGCGGCCAGCAGAACCGCCTGCTGTTGGCGCGGCTGCTGCTGGCCGGCGCCGATCTCTTGCTGCTGGACGAACCCTCGAACCACCTCGACATCGAAGCCACTGAATGGCTCGAAGGATTCTTGAGCGAGAGCCGGCAGGCGATGCTCATCGTCAGCCACGATCGCTACTTTCTCGATAAGGTCAGCAACCGCACGTTCGAGCTCTTCGACGGCACGATCGACGAGTACCCGGGAAACTTCTCGGCCTACTGGCGGCAGAAGCAGGAGCGGCTCGAAGTGGCCGCCCGGACCTACGAGAAGCAGCAAGAGTACATCGCCCGCACCGAAGAATTCATCCGCCGGAACTTCGCCGGGCAGAAGAGCAACCAGGCCGAGGATCGCCGCAAGAAGCTGGCGCGGATCGAACGGGTCGCTCCGCCGCGCACCATCGCGGCGCCTCCCATGGCCTTTCCCCCGGCCGAGCGGAGCGGCGACCTGGTGCTCCGCGTCGAGCATCTCGCGAAGGCCTACGCGCGCCCGCTGTTCGCCGATCTCACCTGGGACGTCATTCGTGGCGAGCGGTGGGGGATCCTCGGGCCGAACGGGTCGGGCAAGACGACGCTGCTCCGTTGCCTGATCGGCGACGAACGCCCCGACGAGGGAATGATCGCGCTGGGGACCGGCGTGCGCCTCGCCTACTACGATCAGCTTCTCAGCGGCGTGGCTGACGACGCCCAGGTGGTCGACGCCATCCGCCCGCCGCACAAAGAGTTCACCGAACCCGAACGGCGCACGTTGCTCGCGCGGTTTGGGCTGCGGGGAGACATCGTCTTTCAGAAGGTCAAGAGCCTGAGCGGCGGCGAACGGAGCCGCGCGGCGTTGGCGCGGCTGGCCAGTCTCGACGCCAACGTCCTGGTGCTCGACGAACCGACGAACCATCTCGACCTGTGGGCCCGCGACGCCCTGGAGCGCGCTTTGCTCGAGTTCGACGGCACGCTGAT
>JAEUIK010000307.1 GCA_016793185.1 Planctomycetaceae bacterium
ACATCCGCCCATCTGCCGCGCTACTTTCCGCCGCAGCTAACTGCATTCTTGTCGGGCGTGGGACAGGACAAAGTCCTGTTCGCGACGAACTATCCCATGCTCTCGCTGGCAAAGTGCGTCGAACAGGTTACGGGCCTGAACCTGGCGCCAGGCGTCGCCGAGAAGTTCTTGCGCACGAATTGTCGTCAGGTTTACCAACTCGAACCGCCGCGCCGCGCGCCGTGAAAGGGGGCTCGCCGTCGCGCTCCATGGCTCTGTGAACGGGTGTTTTTGCGGAAACCAGTTGCGAACCGGCGGCAAAAACTGGAGACTATCGCTCGATGCGCGGCCCATGAGCCCTGTGCTGGACGGTGTCTCGATGCGTTGCCGGGCTTCCGGCGGGCGCCTTGGCTCATTCGCCGCGTGGAGCGGAGTACGACGCCGCGCGCCGCTGCACAGATGGATTTGTGAGGGCTGCATTGGATGCTATTGCCGCGAGTTGAGCCGAAGCGTTCCGCTCACGGGTGGACGTCGCGCGTGGCGCTGGTGGGCTGGGGCGTGCTGCTGGCCGGAAACGTCGCGGCGGCCGCCGAGGATCTCTCGGTCTTCAGTCCTGCTACCCGGCCGGCCAGTTCGATTCGGGATCTCTTCTTTCTGGTCCTGGGAATCGCCGGCGTTATTCTCTTGATCGTGGAAGGGTTGATCTTCTACTGCGCCTACCGCTTCCGGCAGCGGCGCGGCGAGAAGAGCGAACCGCCGCAGATCTATGGTAGCACCCCCATCGAAGTCGCCTGGACGGTGGCGCCGCTGCTGACGGTCTTCGTCCTGTTCCTCGTCGTGGTGCGGAGCGTGACCGAAGTCCGCGGCGAGTCGCCGCCGGCCGATAGCTTGCGGGTGATCGCCATCGGCCATCAATGGTGGTGGGAGTTCGTCTATCCCGATCTGGGGATTCGCACGGCCAACGAGCTTTATATTCCCTGCCGCGAGGAGGGCTCGACGCCGACCATCGCACTCGAACTGCAATCGGCCGACGTGATTCACAGCTTTTGGGTGCCGCGGTTGGGGGGCAAGACCGACCATATCCCGGGCCGCACCAACCGGATGTGGTTCGACGCGCCGGAGCGCGGCGCGTACCACGGCCAGTGCGCCGAGTACTGCGGCACGCAGCACGCGAATATGAAGCTGCTGGTAGTTGCGGAGTCGGCCGAAGAGTTCCGGCTCTGGCACGAGCAGGAGCGCCGCGAGGCCAATCACGAGGCGGCGGTCGACGCCGGCCGCGAGCGGTTCCTGGCGCTGAACTGCATCAATTGCCACACGATTCGCGGCACCGCCGCCGCCGGCACGGTCGGTCCCGACCTCACGCACCTTATGGCCCGCAGGACGTTGGCGGCCGGGGCCTGTGTCAACGACCACGAGCACCTGACGCAATGGCTGGCCGATCCCGATGCGATCAAGCCGGGGAGCGAGATGCCCAATTTGCATCTCAGCCGCCAGGATGTGGACCTGATCGTGGCTTACCTGTCGACCTTGCACTGAGGCGCTTCGAGAACTGAGAGGCGCTCCGCGCAGCGCCAGCAACCGCAGCGAGTGAGACCAATGGCAGTCGCCGAGCCCCTAGCGATGCGGACCGAGTTGTCGGACACCGCCCGCTTGCGCGCGTGGTCGACGACCGTCGATCACAAGCGGATCGGCTTGCTGTACGTCGGCACGAGCCTGATCTTCTTGGTCATCGGCGGCCTGGAGGCGCTGCTGATTCGCTGGCAGCTCTGGGCGCCCGAGCTGCGCGTGCTGGGGCCGACGCAGTTCAATCAGCTCTTCACGATGCACGGCACGACGATGATCTTTTTCGTCGTGATGCCGATGTTGTTGGGATTCGCCAACTATCTCGTGCCGCTGATGATCGGGGCCCGCGACATGGCGTTTCCGCGGCTGAACGCCCTCAGCTATTGGTTGTACGCGCTGGGGGGCGCGCTGACGCATTTCAGTTTTTTCGCGGGCGGGGCGCCGGACGTCGGCTGGTTCGCCTACGCCCCCCTCACCGAATACACCTTCTCGCGCGGCCACAGTACCGACTATTGGATTCTCGGCCTGCTCGTCAGCGGGCTGGGGAGCCTGTTCACGGGCATCAATCTGCTGACAACCATTCTCGCCTTGCGCGCCCCGGGCATGAACCTGGCACGGATGCCGTTGTTTGTCTGGATGATGCTCGTCGATGCGATCCTGTTGATCTTTGCGATTCCGCCCCTGACGGCGGCGCAGTTGATGTTGCTGCTCGACCGCAGCCTGGGGGCTCATTTCTTCGATACGCAAGCGGGCGGATCGGCCTTGCTGTGGCAGCATCTCTTCTGGTTCTTCGGCCATCCCGAGGTCTATATCCTGGCGCTGCCGGCTTTCGGCATGATCTCGGAGATCGTGCCGGTCTTTTCGCGCAAGGTCATTTTTGGGTACGAGTCGGTCGCCGCCGCCACGGTGACGATCGGCGTGATCAGCATGGGAGTCTGGGCCCACCACATGTTCACGGTGGGGATGAGCGACGTGCTCGACGCGATCTTCTCCGGCGCGTCGTTCCTGATCGCCGTGCCGACTGGCATCAAAATGTTCAACTGGATAGCCACGCTCTACGGCGGGCGCCTCCGCTTCGAGTCCCCCCTGCTCTTCGCCGTTGGCTTTCTGGCGATGTTCGTCATGGGCGGCCTGACGGGCATCATGCTGGCCGCCGTGCCCATCGACTGGCAAGTGAGCGACAGCTACTTTGTCGTCGCTCATTTTCATTACGTCCTGTTCGGGGGGAGTCTATTCGCGATCATGGCGGGCTTTTTCTACTGGTTTCCCAAGGCCAGCGGCCGCCGCCTGAGCGAGCGGTTGGGACGCTGGCAGTTCTGGATCATGCTCGCGGGCTTCAACCTCACGTTCGGTCCGATGCACGTGGCGGGGCTCTTGGGGATGCCACGCCGGATCTACACGTATTCGGACGATCGCGGCTGGACGCTGTGGAATCAGCTAGCGACCGTTGGAGCGCTGGTGCTGGGCGTGGCGTTTGTCCTCTTCTTCTGGAATCTATTCGTATCGTGGAGACGCGGCGCGCCGGCGGGCGACGATCCGTGGGACGCCTGGACGCTCGAATGGGCGACGCACTCGCCCCCGGCCCCCTACAACTTCGAAACGATTCCGCCGGTTCATAGCCGGCGCCCGTTGTGGGATCTCAAACATCCCCAAGACCCCGATTGGATCCTGCCGGACCGCGCCCAGCCCGAGGTGATCGCATGAACGCTGGATCGCTGGCGAATCGCTCTGAGCGGCGCAGGGCGGCTGCCGAGTTCGGTCTCGGAGCCCACGACGCGCCCCGCATCGGCATGTTGGCTTTCCTCTGCTCCGAAGCAGCATTCTTCGCCACGTTGATCATCGCCTACTTGACGTACCTGGGGCAGGCCGACGTGGGTCCCACGCCCGGCGAGATATTGAGCCTCGGGTTGGCGGGCGCCAACACGGTCGTGCTCCTCAGCAGCAGCGTCACGCTGTGGTGGGCGTCGCAGGCGATGACCGCCGGCCGCACACGCTCCGCTTGTTCAGGGTTGATCGTGACGATCCTCCTGGGATCGCTCTTTCTGGCCGGCACCGCTTACGAATGGCGCGAACTGATCGACGCGCGGGGCCTGACCATCTCGACAAACCTGTTCGGGACGACCTATTACACGCTCGTCGGGTGCCACGCGTTTCACGTGACGCTGGGAGTGCTGGCCATGCTCGTGCTGGCCGGCTTGCTGGCGAGTCGGGCGTTGTCCGCGGGCGCCTCCAGGGGGTTCGAGCTGGTCGAGTGGTATTGGCACTTCGTCGATGGCGTGTGGATCGCCGTGTTCCTCGTGGTGTATGTCTGGGGACGCTAGATGAATAGCGCAGCGCCGCCACCCTCTGGGCCGCACGAAGAGTCGGTTTCCCTCCCCGCGCCGACCCCCTGGCCGCTCCTCCTGGCAGCCGGCATCACGCTCGCCGCGGCGGGGCTGGTCACGAATTGGGTGGTCTCGGGCGTGGGGATAATGCTGCTCGTTGTCGCGCTGGCGGGCTGGATCCGCGAGCTCGTCTCACACCGCGGCGAAATCGAAATCCCCTGGGTCGAGCCGGAGCTGCGCGCGGCGCCCATCAAGCCCGCGGCCGCGCGCGTCGAAGCCTTGCGCCCCGGCATGCCGGGGCATCGCATGCGCGTGCCCGAGAAGGTTCATCCCTATTCAGCAGGGGTCCGCGGCGGACTGGTCGGCGGAGCCGCGATGGCCGCCACGGCGCTGCTCTATGGCCTGATCAGTGGTCATGGGATTTGGTACCCCATCAATCTGCTGGCCGCGATGATCCTCACGAACTTCGCCGACAAATCGACGGTCGAGCTGGAGCAGTTCAGCCTCGCCGCGCTTGGCGTGGGAACGGTGATCCATGGGCTGACGTCGCTGGCGGTGGGTCTCTGTTATGGGATTATTCTGCCGACGCTGCCGCGCTGGCCGATGTTGTGGGGAGGTCTGGTCGGCCCGCTTCTCTGGACCGGCGCCACCTATGGCTTCATGGGAATCCTGAACCCCGTGATGAACGCGCGCGTGGAGTGGAGCTGGTTTTTCGTGTCGCAGTTCGTATTTGGCATCGCGACGGGCATGGTCGTAGCCCGCAGCGAAAAAGTTCCGGCCGAGCGCCCGGTCCCGCGAAGTCGGGTTTCGCACGAGCGAAGGTATTGAATAACGTGATTCGAACTTTCCCGACCGTCATCGTCGCGGTTGTCGCCCTGGCCAGCGCAGTCGTCTGCGCGGGCTGCGGCCGGCCAAGTGCGCGAGGCACGGCGCTCCGGCCGTCGCAAGTGCATGACTTTGCTCAGTTGTTTCAGCAGAACTGCGTCGGCTGTCACGGCGCGGAAGGTAAATTGGGCCCGGCGCCCCCGCTGAACGATTCTCTGTTCTTGACGATCGCCCCGCCGAACGAACTGCGTCGCGTCATCAACGAGGGCCGGCACGGGACGATGATGCCCGCGTTCGCGCGCGAGCAAGGTGGACCGCTGACGCCGCTGCAGGTGGAAGTGCTGGTCGAGGGGATGCTGCGGTGGAACAGGGTGGTGCCCGACGCCGCGGCGCTTCCCACTTACCTGGCTCTCCCGGAGCAGTACCCGGCGCCGCCGGATCATGCCGCCGGCGAAAAGCTGTTTGCCGCACACTGCGGCGAATGTCACGGTGTGCGCGGCGAGGGAGGCTCGGGGGGCGCCCTGCGTGTGCCGGCGTTCCTGGCGCTCGTCAGCGATCAGGCTTTGCGGCGGATCGTCATTACCGGGAGGCCAGACCTGGGGATGCCCAATTACTGTGATCGGGCTCGAAACGACGGCGATCTTCAGCCGCTGACGTCGGGCGAGATCAACGCGATTGTCGCGCTGCTGGCGCGTTGGCGCGAGGAAGCGCAGACGGCGCCGGCCGCGGCCCAAGCCATGAGGTAAGGTCAGCGTGAACAGGCGAAAACCAGGTTCATCACGAGCGACTGCCGCGGCCGCGGGACTGCCCCCGTTGGAGAGCGGCGGCACCACGCGGCGCGGCGCCCTGGCCTGGTGTAGCGCACTCTTGGCGGCCCTGGGAGGCGCAGCGGCCGGAATCCCGATCGTGGGCTATTTGCTTGGCCCGTGGTTCCGGGCGCCGTCCGATCAGTGGGTCGACCTCGGCGCGATCGACGATTTTCCCACGCAGCAGACGCGGTTGGTCGATGTGTTGAATCCGTTGCGTCGCCCGTGGGATGGCGACGCCGGCAAGCTGGCCGTGTACGTGCGGCGCGAAGACGGAGACGCGATCACCGTCTTTGCAGTCAATTGCACGCATCTCGGTTGCCCGGTGAGCTGGTTCCCGCAGTCCGGATTGTTTCTTTGTCCGTGCCACGGCGGGGTGTACTACGCCGACGGCGAGCGCGCTTCGGGGCCTCCGCCGCGGGGCCTTTACCGCTACGAAACGCGGCTGGCCGAGGGCAAAGTGCAAGTGCGGCTCGGTCACCTGCCGACGCTCGAGGCGCCCGCGCGGCCCCCGGAGGCGAGCGGATGAGCGGATTCCTTAAGCAAGGCTGGGACTGGTGCGAGGAACGACTCGGCGTGGCCGGGACCCTCGGCGGCATGCTGCGCCATCCGGTTCCGCCGCAGTTGGGTTGGTACTACGTGTTTGGCAGCGCGACGCTGACGATGTTCCTGCTGCAGGTCGTGACCGGCATTTGCCTGGCCTTTGTGTACGTGCCTGCCGCAGACGAGGCCTACACGAGCCTCGAGTACCTGAATCACGAGCAGTTCCTGGGCTGGGTCTTGCGTGCGCTGCACTACTTCGGCGCCGCAGGGATGGTCGTGTTGATGGCCGCACATATGACGCGCGTGTTTTTGATGGGAGCCTTCAAGTATCCGCGCGAGCTGACCTGGCTGATCGGCGTGGGGCTGTTGTGTTTGACCTTGGCGCTGGCCTTCACCGGCCAGGTGTTGCGCTGGGATCAGGATGCCTACTGGGGGGTCGGAGTCGGCGCCTCGATGATCGGACGCGTGCCGTTGCTCGGGCCCTACCTCGTCGACCTGCTCCTAGGAGGTGCGACGATCGGGGGCGAGACGCTCAGCCGGTTCTTTGGGCTGCACGTGTTCATTCTGCCGGCGCTGACCATCGGCTTGATCATCGTCCACGTTTACCTGGTCTTGCGACAAGGGATCTCCGCGCGGCCCGTGGCGGGCAAGCCCGTCGATCCTCGGACCTATCACGCCGAGTACGCAGCACAACTGCAGGCGGGCGAGCCCTTTTTTCCTAACGACTTTCTCAAAGACGCCGCCTTCTCGGGACTGGCCCTGCTGGTCGTCGTCGGCCTGGCGATCAGCTTCGGTCCGCTGGGACCTGGAGAGCCCCCCGATCCCACGTTGATCTCGGCCGAACCTCGCCCCGATTGGTACTTTCTCCCGCTATTCGCCCTGTTGGCGCTCTGTCCGCCCGAGATCGAGACTGCGGTAATGCTCGGTTTGCCGCTGGTCGTCGG
>JAEUIK010000354.1 GCA_016793185.1 Planctomycetaceae bacterium
CTTCGAGACCGACACGAGTTCCGGCGCCGCCCCCCACGCGTTCGTCGCGGGTCCGTTGATCATCCCCAGCAGCACGCACACAAGCGAGCGACAAGCGAATCGAAGCATGGCAAACCAGTCCCCTCGGAAATCACGCGAAGCCAGGGCGCCCGGCACTGCCTGGTCGCGTCCAAGGGGCCGCGCGCGATTCTAGCCTAGGGCACCCGGGGGGCCGTGACCAGCAAGAGCACGACTGGCCAGAGATGGTCGAGTCGATCGCCGCAAAGACGTTCGGCTCTCGTCGCGAGCCGCGGCAGACTGCGGGGCGCAAAAAAACTCGGCCCGCAGCACCTGCCCCGTGAGGCTGCCGCGGGCCGAGCAATTGCCCTCACCCTCTAAGGTCCAAATCCCGGGGCGAAGTACCGCAAATTTCTGGGGAGAATGTGTCGCTGCGCCATAACGTTAGGCAATTGCAGGGTTTGCGCCAGAAGTGCCGCCCGTTTGTCTCCCCTGCGGCGGCCGGGCATACTGGAACGATCGAGCCGGTGTCCAGGACGAGGCCACCGGCGTGGGCAAGACATTCCAGGGGCAGTCGTGAATTCGTCCAGCCGGGATCCGCAACTTGCGCAACAGTTTGCCGCGGCGCGCCAGGGCTCGACCGAGGCACTCGGTGCGCTATTGGAATGCTGCCGACAGTATCTGCTGCTGATCGCCCAGTCCGAGCTCGATTCGCGCTTGCGCGTGAAGACGGCGCCTTCCGACCTGGTGCAGGAGACGTTCATCGAAGCGCGCCAGGCTTTCGGCGAGTTTTCGGGAACGTCGCTCCCGGAACTCACGGCCTGGCTGCGGCAAATCCTGCTCTTCAAGTTGTCGGGCTCCCGACGCCGCTATCGGGGAGCCCAGAAACGTGATCTCCGGCGCGAGGTTTCGCTGCACGCCGGCGACTCGCGCCTGGGGCCGGCCGAGGCGCTGCAGTTGCCCGACGCGCGCCAGCCACAGCTCGACCTGCGGGCCGAAGCGGAACTCTTGGGCCGCGCCTTGAGCCGGCTGAGCGACGATTACCGCCGCGTCATCGAACTCCGCCATCGCGAAGGGCTGGCGTTCGAGGAAATCGGGCGGCGCCTGGGGAGATCGGCCGTGGCAGCCCAACGCTTGTGGGCCCGCGCCGTGCGCCGGCTGCGCGAGGAGGTCGAAAGTGAGGAGTGAACCCGACCGCCCCGACCGGCGCGCGACAGCCGACGACGCTGCCGATGACAATCCGACCGACGGCGAAGTCGCCCAGGTTTTGGCGCAGTTCGACCAATGGCTGACGGGGGACATCCTGCAGCTCTTCCAGCACGCCCTGGGAGAGACTCCCCCGCCGAGCGACTCGGAGCTGGACGACGATCGAGCCTTCCTGGCGCGGATGGCGTTGGTCTGGCCACGCGCGGATGGAGCCCCTCCGCACGACGATTCCGCGCCCGCGAACGGTGGGCCGGCTGGCGGCGCGCAGGACCCATCTCGAGCGGACGACAGGGGGGCCGCAGACGTCACCAGCGAACCGCGGCTGGGGAGATTCTTGATTCGGCGCGTGCTGGGGAAGGGGGGAGCGGGGATTGTCTTCCTGGCCGAGGACCCGCTCTTGCGCCGCGAAGTCGCGCTCAAAGTGCCGCGCCCCGAGATGCTGGTGTCGTCTGCCGCCCGCCAGCGCATCTTGCGCGAAGCCCACGCGGCGGCAGGGCTCAACCATCCCCATATTCTGCCACTCTACGAGGCGGGCGAAGCGGGACCGGTCTGCTACCTGGTTTCGGCCTATTGCAGCGGACCGTCGCTGGCTGCCTGGCTGGCCGAGCAGCGCGGCCCCGTCCCCCTGCGGCAGGCCGCCGAATGGATCGCCCAGTTGGCCGATGCGGCTCACTACGCCCATTCGCGCGGCGTTGTTCACCGCGATATCAAGCCGAGCAACGTGCTGCTCGAGCCGTCGGCTGGCCCCGGCACAACGACCTTTGCGGCGCGGCTCACCGATTTCGGACTCGCGAAGTGCGCGGCCCGAAGCGACGGCGAAACGCGCACCGGAACCGTGCTCGGAACCCCGACCTACATGGCGCCCGAGCAGGCTTCAGGACAGGTCAAGGAACTGGGCCCCGCGACCGACGTCTACTCGTTGGGAGTGGTTCTCTACGAACTGCTGACGGGCGAGCGTCCATTTCGCGCCGTGAGCGATCTGGCCCTGCTGCAACAAATCACGACGATCGAGCCGGTCTCGCCGTCGCGCCTGCGCCGCGAAGTTCCCCCGGACCTGTCGGCCATTACGCTGCGGGCGATGGAGAAAGCGCCGGCGGCGCGCTATGGCAGCGCTGGCGAACTTGCCGCTGACCTGCGGCGCTACCTGGCAGGCGAGGCGACCATCGCGCGGCCGCTGGGAGCCTGGAGCCGCCTCGCGCGCTGGGGGAGCCGGAACCCGGTAACCGCCGGCTCCATTGCCGTGGCGGCCGTGGCCTTGGCGATCGGCTTCGCCGCAGTCACCTGGCAATGGCAGCGCGCCGAGGCCAATCTCGAGGCCGCGCGCCAGGCGCGTCATCACGCCGAACAGAACTGGCGCGATCAATCGCGACTCGTCAGCGAAGTTTTTCGACATGGCGGCGACGAGACGCGCGAAACGAGCGCAATCCGTTCGACCGTTCGCAAACGCCTGCTCGACTACTACCAGCAACTCCTCGCCGACGCGCCGCAAGAACATTCCGACGAGGAAGTGGCGACGGCCTGCCTGAAGCGCGCCTTGCTGCTGCTGGATCGCGATCCGGGCCAGAGCCGGTCGTTGCTGGCCGAGGGGCTGCGGCGCTGGCAAACGCTCGACCGCCAGAACCCCGGGAATGCCGAGCTGGCGCTGGATCTGGCCGACGCCGAGTTGGATGCCGTCTATATCTGCCTCCATCTCGCCGAATTCGATGCGGCGCGCCGGCACGTGGATGCGGCCGAGCAGCGCTTGCGCGCACCGGAGTTGCCCAGCAATCTCGCCGGCGATTTGCACTACCGCTGGGGGCTGGCCTTGCACGCTGCGGCCGAAGCCGATCTCAAGGCACAGCGCTACGCGGCAGCGGCCGATTCCTATCGGCGGATGGCTGATTTTTGGGAACATCCCCCCCAGCAGCATGTGCTGGCCCCGGCGGGGCGCACGGCGAACATCGGTCGCGCCTATCGTGGGCTCGCCGACGCCGAATACCGCCAGCAACACTGGGAGGCGGCGATTGCGGCCTCCCGTCGGGTGATCGCCATCTGCGCTGCGGAACTGGAGTTGCATCCTCGTGCCCTCGATCCGCTCGACCAGTTGGACCGCGCCTGGTCGTTGCTCGCGGCTTGTCACGAACAGCGTGGCGATCCGACGGCTGCCACCGAGGCGCGTCGCGCAGCGGAAACTTCTCTGCGGCAGGCCGCCGAGGTCGTGGCCGCCGGCAACGATCGCAAGCTCGCGGAGCTGCACGCCCGATTGGGCTACTTGTACGACGACGGCCAGGATCCCGAGCGGGCCCTGAGCGAGTTCGACAAAGCGGTCGTGCTCGGGGCGCGGCTACTCGAGGACGAACCAGAGAATCGAGAACTCCGCCGGGAACTGGCCCGGCACCGCTTTTGGAAGGCGCGAATGCATGCCGAGTTGGCCCGTGCCGACGCGGGCGAGGCGTTCGAAGCGGCGCTGGCGACTTGGGCGGGCATCGTCGGGCAGGAGGCTGCGAACCTCGACGATTGGGGCTACTGGGCCCGAACGCATTTTCGCTACGGCCGTTGGCTGGAATCGCTCGGTCAGAGTGAGACTGCCCGCGAGCATTTCGCGGAAGCCGCGGCGGCGTACCGCAAGATCCTCGCGGCGAAGCCGAGCGAGGCGGGATTCGCGCAAGACCTCGCGCATTGCGAACAAGTCCTGGCCCGGGATGCTCAACCGGCGGCGCCGTAGCGCTCGCGCCCCGGCGTCAGGCCGGCTCGTCAAAAGGGCTTCGCCCCCGCGGCATGTGCTTGCAGAGCAAAACGCCGATGTAATAGAGGAACGTCAGCGGAATCGCCATCAGGACCATACTCCAGGGATCCGCCGGCGTGAGAACGGCCGCGATCACGAAGATGGCAAAGATGGCGATTCGCCACTTGCTCAGATAGGTCTCGACCGAGATCACGCCGATCCGCTCGGCAAAGAGCATCACCAGCGGCAACTGGAAGCTGATGCCGAATCCCAGCGGCAACATCAGCACGAAGCTCAGCCATTCGCTGATGCGGGGCGTGGGGTCGATGTTCAGACGCCGATTGAAGCTGAACAGGAACGTCAGCACCGGTTCGAAGACGAAGAAGAACGCCAGCGACGCGCCCGCCAGGAACAGCGCCAGGCTGAACGGCAAAAAGATGTGGATGTAGCGTTTCTCGTGCGGATAGAGCCCGGCCGCGACGAACGACCAGAGCTGATAAAAGACCCAGGGGCTCGAGAGGACGATCCCCGTCACGATGCTCGCCTTCATATAGATCATGAAGGCTTCCTGCGCGTTGAGCGTCACCGGGCGCATTACCGGGGCTTTTTCGGTTGGGCGCCAGAACGAGAGCTTCAACAGCGCGGGATGCGACGGGGCGATCTGCTGCGGGAAGGCCGATTCGAGCAGCACGCGCCCCAGGCGCGCCTCTTCGGCACCGGACAGGTAATCGCGGCGCTGCAACAGCTGCTTCGCCTCGGGGCGAAGGTCGACCGCGGCGAAGTACGATTGGTCGTACAGCTCGCCCCCGTGAATCACGCCGTCGAGGGCTGTGGCCAGCTCCTGCCGCTGGTCGTCGCTCAGCTTCGGCGCCGCCGCCAGCGCGCTCCAGGCGCTTTGCTGGGCCGCAGAGAGGAGATTCCAGATCCGCCGGGCCGGCGTCGGTGCGGTTTCCCCTTGGGCCGATTTGCCGGCCGAGACGACCTCGCGGCAAAGTGCGCTCGCGTCCACCAGGTCGCTGGCGATAATCTGCGTGGGGCCGAGCTTCGAGAGGGGATGGCCCGGCGGATTGCGCCGCTGGTACAAACTGGCCGCCAGCCCCGGTTCGTCCGCTGCGAGCTGCCCCGCGAGCTCGTCGACCTCGATCCAGACGTCCTCGGGCAGCAGGTCGTCCTGCTCGATCAGCCCCTCGACGTCGGCGGGCGCATGCACGATGCCATGTCCCTCGGCCTCAAGGCCGGCGTTCTTTTTCTTCCATTCGTCCTTGGCGGTTTCCTTGTAATAGTTGGTCAAGGCCTGCTGGAGCGGACGCTGGATAAAGCGGACGACCGATTCCCCCACCAACAGCCCGAAGGCGACGCCGATCACCAGGCCGATCAGGGCCTTGAACAGGCAAGCGCGCAACTCTTCGAGGTGTTCCCCGAAGGTCATGGTCGATTCTTTGAACAGGTCTTCGTCGCGCTGGAAGTGCATGGGAAGGCCGTAGCTGGAGGTTGAGCCGAGGAAGGCGCCACAGTTGTCGTTGCCATCACCCTGGGGGGCAACGGCAAGCCCGGCTCGCAGAGAGTCGGGCGCCTGGCACTCGCCAGCGAGCGGCAGGCCGTGGCTTCGGTAAGCAGACCGCGCGGCCCACCCTCTGGCGGATCGCGGCGGCTGCAAATCAAGCTGTGACAGGCTACTTGCTACTTCAGCCAGGAGCAATTTTAACAAGCGGGAGGGGCTCTCACAACGCACGCTTCTCCGCCGGTCCGCGCGGTCGAATCGTCGGGGCGATGCACGCAAGCCCGGGATCCCTTGGGAAAGTTTCCCCAGCGAATTCGAGACCGCGGCTCGCCGGCACGCCTGTTGCGAGTCCCGGCCAAAAGCCGGATCATGGGGACGCCGGGGGACCGTTTGCGGCGCACTGGCCGTTCGACCGACGTCGCCCGACCCTCCGCGCACGCCTTCCGTTCGCAGGCTATGCTTGCCGATGATCTCACTCTATCCCCTGCGCTTCCGCCCTCTGCTGCGCCACTACATCTGGGGCGGCGACCAACTCGCAACCCGGTTGCAGAAGCCGGTTCCTGCCGGCCAAACTTGCGCCGAGAGTTGGGAAATCTGCGACCGGGGGGACGATCAGAGCGTCGTCGAGGCTGGGGGGTTAACGGGGACGACGCTCGGGGACCTCGTGCGCGAGCGTCCCAGCGAGATCTTCGGTCGCCAGCCAGCGCCGGAGCGCTTTCCACTATTGCTCAAGTTCCTCGACGCGCGCCATACCTTGTCGGTGCAGGTCCATCCCAACGACCGCCAGGCGGCGCTGCTCGCTCCGCCCGACCTGGGCAAGACCGAAGCCTGGGTCGTGCTGGCGGCCGAGCCCGAGGCCGTGATCTACGCCGGGCTCCTGCCGGGTGTCGATGCCGAGCAATTGCAACGCGCGATCGATGCCGGGCGCTGCGCCGAGTGCTTGTTTCGCCTGCAGCCGCGCGTGGGAGACTGCATCTTCTTGCCGGCTGGCACGGTGCATGCGCTGGGGGAGGGATTGCTCGTGGCCGAGATCCAGCAGGCGAGCGACACGACGTACCGACTCTTCGATTGGAACCGCGTGGGGGCCGATGGTCAGCCCCGCCCGCTGCATGTCCGCGAAGCGCTGTCGGTGATCGACTTCGCGCGCGGACCGGTGCGGCCGCAAACGCCGCAGCCCACCGACCGCGCGCATGTCGAGCGACTCGTCGCCTGCGACCGCTTCGTGTTGGAGCGCGTGCAGGTCGAGCAGCCCATTGCGCTGGGAGGCGACGGCCGCTTTCATGTGCTAGCAGTCTTGAGCGGCGCCGTCACGGTCGCGGGGGATGCCAGCACCGCGCCCTTACAGGCGGGCGATAGCATTTTGCTCCCCGCCGCGGTGGGCGAAACCGCAATCCAGCCCGCGCCGCGCGCCGTGCTGCTGGACGCGTATCTGCCGTAGCCCGAGCGACTTGCCCTTCTCGCGGCGGCTTCGGGCGGGCTGCGAACTCCGGGTCAAGTGCGGGATCGGGCGGCGACGATGCATGAAGACAGAGAAGGGATTCTCCGTCGATCGTGCCGCGGCCGCCGGTTTCGCCTGTTACCGGGGGGTCGCCCCGCCTATACTCCGGCCCCAAATTTCGTGCGTGCTGGCGTCATGCTCCTGCGCGGAGGCAACGGACGCTGCCGCGCGGGTCCGTCGCAAAGGATCGCAGGGATGCGAAGGTTCCTGGCTGCCATATCGCTGGCGCTGCCCCTGGGGGCAGCCACTGGTTGCGCGAATCCCGAGATGGGGTTCCCGGCACTGTTCCGGGGTGGACCGCCGCGCCGCGAACAGGCACGCGCGCAGCACTTCGATCCCTACCCCACCGACGCCGGCGGCGGCGATATTCTCGGCGGGCGGCCGGAGGACTACCACGATCAGATTCCCGAACCCGCGCGCTCGCGCTGGACGCTGCCGAAATTCTTCTCTTCCGGACGGCCCGTTCCACCGCCGGTGCCAACTCCCGCCGGCCCGCCGCCGACCGTCGTAATGCCTCCCCCAGGCACTGCGACGTATCCCAGCACCCCCTTTGCGAACCCGGGCTACCCCACGTCGAGTTATCCGTCGACGAGCTATCCCGCGTCTGGTGTCTCGACGGGTGGGGCGGTGCAAGCCGGGGGCGCGCTGCAGACCGGACAGGTAGCCGCTCCCCAACACGCCCCGACCGTGGCGCTGCAGCCGCGCCCGCTGGGGACACAGCCCGCCGGGTACGCGGCGCCCGGCTACAACTCGACGCCGCGCTACTGATCCGCGCGCGACGCGCGAATGATCCGGCCCTGGGACCGCGAGGTTCGTCGGGTTAGAATGGCCGGGCGAACACGCGTGATCGTCGCCCCTGCTGCCAGCCGGCTGGTCGGTCCGTAGCTTCACGGCGTGCGGCGACGAACAGTATTCTCTCGGCGGTGATGCATGGCACTTCGTGGTCGATCGAAATCCAAACCGCGTCCCCCTGCGCGCCCGCGGGGCGCGAAGCCGCCCGGCGCTCCATCGAAGCCGGCCCGGCCGGGACGTCCGGCGCGCGGCAAGGGCAAGCCCGCGGCGCGCCGTCCGCGCGGGCGCCGGCCCGGTGCTCGAGTCGACGCGACCGAGCCCACGGAGTTCGGTCCGCAGCGCTTGCAGAAGGTGCTGGCCGCGGCCGGGTTGGGCAGCCGCCGCGAGTGCGA
>JAEUIK010000356.1 GCA_016793185.1 Planctomycetaceae bacterium
AACAGCGCGTCAAGACCTGCACCTACACCGTCTGCAAGATGGTGCCCGAGCAACGCGTCAAGACCTGCACCTACACGGTCTGCAAGATGGTGCCGGAACAGCGCGTCAAGACCTGCACCTACAAGGTCTGCCACATGGTGGCCGAGCAGCGGGTCAAGACTTGCAACTACACCGTCTGCCACATGGTGAAGGAGCAGCACGAGAAGCGGATTCCGTACACCGTCTGCAAGATGGTGCCGGAACAGCGCGTCAAGACCTGCACCTACACGGTCTGCAAGATGGTGCCCGAGCAACGGGTCAAGACTTGCAACTACACGGTCTGCAAGATGGTGCCCGAGCAACGCGTCAAGACATGCACGTACAAGGTCTGCCACATGGTGCCCGAGCAACGCGTCAAGACCTGCACCTACACCGTCTGCAAGATGGTGCCGGAACAGCGCGTCAAGACCTGCACCTACACGGTCTGCAAGATGGTCCCCGAGCAGCGCGTCAAGGAGTGCAGCTACACGGTGTGCAAGATGGTGCCGAGCAACGCGTCAAGACCTGCACCTACAAGGTCTGCCACATGGTGCCCGAGCAACGCGTCAAGACCTGCAACTACACGGTCTGCCACATGGTGCCCGAGCAGCGCGTCAAGACCTGCACGTACACCGTCTGCAAGATGGTGCCCGAGCAGCGGGTCAAGACTTGCACTTACAAGGTCTGCCACATGGTGGCCGAGAAGTGCGTCAAGCAGGTGCCGTACACGATCTGCAAGCCGGTCCACTACACGAAGACCATCTCGGTCCCGCGTTGTGTGCCCAAGCAGGTCGCCTACACGGTCACCCGCTGCGTGCCGCGAGTGGTTTGCAAGCAAGTCCCGGTCACGGTCTGCTGCCCGGTTCCTTGCTGCGAAAGCTCGTGCTGCTGCGGTAACTAGTTCCGATCTCGAGCGTGCCTGTAGCCTCGGATGACCGAGGAAGGCCTGGTCTCGCTACGAGCGGCGGTCCGATCCGAAAGGGTCGGGCCGCCGTTTTTTTTTGCGCTCAACGAGAGTCGTCGCGGCGGGATCCTGTCGCTGGCCTCGGCGCGGCCGGCCGTAAGGGTCCGGCATGCTCCCCCGGCGGTCTGTCCACGCCCGGGCGAGCGAGATAAGATCCGCGAACCGGCAACTGGCCTCTCGCTTGGAGATAGACTGGGGCAAATGACCGATCATGCATCCCATCTCGGGCTTCCGCAGCCCACTCGCGCGAGTGCGACGCCAGCCACCCGGGCGAGGCCCCGCGCAGCTCCGCCCGGGGCCCGGGTCGTCAACTGGGTGGTCGATCTATCCGCCATCCTTGTCCTCCGCTAGGGTCCGCGCGAACAGTTTCAATACATAACTCTCGCAAGTCGCACCAGCGTTCACGTGGCTGCACCCTCAGTGCTGAGGCGCCGGCCTCGGAGAGGCCAGCTACAGACGAGACCCGCGGGGATCTCGCCGGGGCTGCCGACTGTGGCGAGTTCGCCGACCGCGTAGCCACTCTGCGCGGCGCGTGCCCGGTTCCCTACTAGCGGTCGACGAGTGCGGATTTATATTGTCCATACCACCATCCTCGCCGCACTACGCAACGCCCTGCAAAGGAAACTGCCCACATGCCCCGCCGCTTCAAAGAGCTGCTCGCCGATAACGAGCTGATCCGCATCTTCTCCATGGCCCGGATCATTCACCCGGTCGTAATCGACCTCATCGGACTCGCCGGCGGCTACCACGGCTTCTGGATCGACCAGGAGCACGGCGGACTCACCTACGAACAGATCCAACTCGCCGCTATTTGCGGCCGGGCCAACGGGCTCGACAGCTTCGTCCGTATGTCGCCGATGGATTACTCGCTCGTCACCCAGGCGCTCGAAGCGGGGGCCGGCGGCGTGATGGCCGCGCAGATCCACTCCGCCGAGCAGGCCGAGCAGTTCGTCCGCTGGGCTAAATTCGCCCCCCGCGGATTGCGCGGCATGAACACCGGCGGCCGCGACGCCTGGTTCACGCACAAAAGCGTCGCGCAGTTCGCCGAGGACGCCAATCGCGAACACCTGGTGGCGATCCAGATCGAGACGCTCGGGGCCCTCAAAGAGGCCGACCAGATCGCGGCCATCGACGGCGTCGACATGCTCTTCGTCGGCCCCACCGACCTCTCGCAGGCCATGGGGCACGTAGGTCAGCTCGGGCACCCGGAAGTCTGGGAGGCCTTCGCTCAGGTCTCAGCCGCGTGCCAAAAGCATGGCAAACACTGGGGCACCGTCCCGGCCGATCCCGCCTACGCCGACCGCTGCCTCGAGCTCGGCTGCAAAATGCTGATCATGGGAGGCGACGTCGTCTGCCTCAAGCGGGGAATCACCGCGGTGCAAACCGCGTACGGGAACGTCTTCAAACCGGGAGCGGTTGAAGAAACGGGGTGAGGATTTAATCAACCACCACGGCACCACGGCACGACGTAGGGAAGCGAGCAAGTGTAGGACGATCCGCGGTGTTCACCTCGGACGGCTTTTCTTCCGTGGTGCCGTTGTGTCGTGGTGGTTATCTTCCCCTTGCCGCTACTCCCCGTACCCGAAAATCCGCTCGACGTTTCCTCGCAGTACCTGCCGGGCGAGCCCCAGGGCACGCTCTTCGCTCCAGCCGCGGTCGATGACGAACCGTTCGGCCAGGATCTTGGCCAGGATCCGCTTGTACATGCCGAATTTTGGCAGCGCGAACTCGAGCTTATACATGTCGCTGTAATAGGCGACCTGTTTCGTCTGCGGCACAGCCTCCAGCCGGGCCGCCGCGTCGAACTCGATGTAGTTCGGCGTGTTCGAGTACCACCAGTGGCCGTTGGTGACAACATTGGGGAAAATCCAGCTATAGGCCACCAACTCTTGATTCGTGACGCTGGCCAGCACGGAGATCGGAAAGGTCACCTGCGGGAAGGCATTGAAGAGCTCGCGATACTGGATCAACGAAACGCGGCTGTCGAAGAGGTCCTGCCCTTGATACACCCCCCCGGGATAGACCGCGCGGTTGACGCCGATCATCAGGTCGAAGGGGAGCTTGAACTCGGCGCAATACTCAGCCAGCGTCCAGAAGATGTATTGGCTCAGCGTGCGGCGATCGTCGAGCGCGGCCTCGAGCCCTTGCTTGAGGACGCGCGTCAGGGCCGCCTCGGCGGCGGCCGGCGCGATCGGGGCCGGGGCAAAGTCGGGAGGGAGCGAAATCGCGGCCGCGCGGGCCCCCCGCGCCCGGAAATGCTCAAACAGTCCGCCAATCGCCTGCCGCAGCGTAGCCAGATCGGCCACGGGCCGCTGGGCCCGGGCGTCGAGACGCGCGCGAACGTCGCGCTTGGCAAAATGAAACACCAGGTCGTCCGTCCGGAGGCAGGGTACGTAGACCGACGTATCGAAGCCTTCGAGCGGATCGTCGAAATCGTTGGTAAGAAAGACCGCGTCCAGGCCGGTCTGCTCCAGGACCTGCTGCGACCAGTCGGGCTGGGACATCTTCGCCGCTGCCGCCCGATAGAGCTGGCCGATGTTGGTGGGCGTGACGCGCTCCTCCGCGAAACCGAAGAAACGCTGCGCCATCTCGATCAGCCAACTGTACTGGATCGTATTCTCCAGCGGCGCGATGCCCGCCACGAGACGTTCGACTTTCTCCTCGGGCCCGATCTGCGGGTCCTCGATCCGCTCGCGCGAGACCCCGGCCGAGTGCACCAGCTCGGTGTAGTAGTGATAACCGAGCAGGTCCGCCAGCGACTTGGCAGCCGGCGCATGCGGGTTGATGTGCGTGTGGGGATCGATCAATCGCCAGCGATCGATCTCGGCAAATAGACGGGCGCGGAGAGATTCGGACATCGGGGTCTCGGGTGGGAGGAGTGACTGGGAAAATCGGCAGGGGCAGCCGCTGCTGGATGACGAGGCTGGAATCCGTGCGCGGCCGGCCGGTACGGCTCGCCGCGGGTCATTCCGGTTGCTTTTCAGCCGCCGTCGCCGAGGCATCGCTGGCGGCCGGTCGATCGCGATCGGCCGCGTCCTTGCCGCGCACGGCCTCGCGTAGTCGGTCGTGGATCATCTGGGCGTCGGCCGTGTATTTCAAGCACTCGCTGTATTGCGATATGGCGGCGTCGAACTCCCCTTCCCGGCGCAGCAAGTCGCCAAGATCGAGTCGCGCTTCCACATAGTCGGGCTTGTACTTCACGGCCTGCTCGTAATGGTTGCGCGCTTCCCGCGTTTTGTCGAGAGCCTCCAGCACCTTTCCCAGGTGGTGTTGGGCATCCGGCGCGTGAGGATCGGCATTGACGGCGCGCTGCAGGTACTTGACCGCCTCGCCGAGTCGATCCTGCTGGCTGAGGGCCAGGGCGATTGCATCGAGGATCTGGCGATCGCGCGGGGCGATCCTCAAGGCAGCGAGCAAGGGCGCCTCGGCCTCGGCCGGCTTGCCGGCGCTGATCAGCGCCACGCCGGCGTTGAACTGGTCGGCGGCCAGCGCCTGCGTCGTGACCACCCGGTATTCATGCGGTCGCTTGCGGAGGATTCGCGCCGAGATGATCCCGTCGTAATCCAGCACCTGCTGCTGCCGGAGTTCGGCCCAGTTCAACTCCGAAGCGACGTCCATCCCCCGAATGACGCGGCCGATCACCGGCTGCGTGCGCTGCAAATGGGCGCTCGTGGTCCAGCTATAGCTGATCAGAAACTTCGAGCCGCAGGCCCCCTCGCCCATGTTGATCAGGCTGACCGCGCCGCGCATCGGCATCCGGGGGTATTCGGCATTCGGTTGCACGGCGATTTCGTAGCCGGGCCCCCCCGTGCCGTCGTCGTACAGGCAGCCGTTGATCGCCCCGAAGCCCTGCGTCACCTGGCAGAAGGGCAGCCGGTCGTAGAAGTGCGTGTCGACCAGCTTGAGAAAATGCGCAACCGCGTTGGGGTAATCGTCCTCGAACAATTCGATCTCGATCTCCCCCTGCGTCGTCAAGAGCAGCACCCGCGGCAGGTCGTCGGCCTCGGCTTCGCGACGGCGAACGTCCCGTTCGTGCTCGAGAAACTCGCGGTTCGCGTCCAACCGGTTAATCACGAGCTCGACGATTTTCGAGTTCGCTTCCTGCTCGCGGACCACTTCGTAGTACTTCTTGGCGCTATCGACGTCGAAGGCTTCGAGCGCGGCCAGCGAGGCAACCAGGTTGACATAAGTGTCGCGGCAACCTTGCGCGACCAGCAGGTTGGCCGGCACGGCTGCATCCTCCAGGCGGCCTCGGCGTCCATAGACCCCGGTCGCCCGAATAAGAAACTCCGTCAACTCCGGATCCTCGGGATGGCGCGGGAACAAGCGAATCGCCGGTTCCAATGCCTGCCCGAGGATGCCCGCCACGGCTCGAGACTTTCGCGAGAGCTCATTGACCGCCTTGAGCTTTTCGCTCTCGGGGGCGATCCGCGCCTGGGCGGCCTGCGCATCGAGCTCCAACTGTGCCGCCCGCCATGCCGCCTGACGCTCGACGAAGAGCTGCCGGAGTTCGTCGTCGGTAAGCTCCTTGGGGGGAGCGGGCGCCGCGGCGGGCAGCGGCCTGGGCTCGGCCGGAGCCGGTTCCGCTGCCGGAGTCTTCTCGACCGATTCGGCCACGGCCGGCTTCGCGGCGGGCGCGGTGGTCGGCGCGGGCCGCTGCGCTTTGCCCGGCTTCGCAGCGGTCCCCTGCGCGCTCTTGGGAGATGTCGCCGGCGGACGCTGTGGCTGTGCCGACGAGGTCCGCGGGCGGGGTGTCGTCGCGGCAGGCGCGCCGGCCTTTGGTGCGGGAGCGTTCGAGCGCGGCGCGGCCGGAGGTT
>JAEUIK010000376.1 GCA_016793185.1 Planctomycetaceae bacterium
GCTCGACGCTGCGCGGGGCATACTCGAGCCCCTTGGCGACTGCGACGCGCACCCGGCCGACGGGCACGTCGAGAGCTGATTCTCCCTGCGAGTAGAAGAAGTGTCCGAAGTAGCGGAACGGCGCCTTGCCGGGGCGATTCCCCTGGCCGGCCTCGGGCCAGTTTCCCAACAGACTGAATGGCGCGAGGGGATTCTCGGCCGGATGATAGAAGTTGCCATCGGGGCCGACGACGTTGATCCTGCAAGCGGTGGGCTGGCCGGTGGCAGCGTCGACGACCGTCAGCGCAAGCCGCGCAGCCCGATGGGCCGGCGGCGGCGGCGCCACGATTCCCGGTCGCGAAAACCCCGGCGGCGTGACGATGAGCGCCTCGTCGCGGGGCACGACGGGCGCACGATCAAACTGCCCCGGTTGCGCCCCAGCGCCGCGCACCACACCGATCAACAACACGAAGAGCAGCGCGCGGACGTGCATGCGATACCTCTCTGCGACCCCTGAAAGGAACCTTCGCCGGGCGCGAGGCGCTCGCCTCGTCGCGCTGCTCGCGATGTTTTACCATCTTGCGAATCGGCCAAGAATCGAATTGCAACTCCGCCACACGTTCATTAGGATTTGCCGGCGCATCATGGATCTGTCACCGCTCTATCCTAGGCAGGAGGAAGTCCAATGGCGAAAGGCAAAAAGAAGTCCGCGAAGAAGGCTGGCTCCAAGGCCGCCGACGGCGAAATCGTCATCCTGCTGCCTGACGAGGCCTGGAAGGACTACCAGTCGATTCTGCGGGATCCGGAACTGGGCCAGGACACCATCGATTCGATCGTCAAATCGGTGCTGGGCTCGCAAGCCAAGTTCAACATCAATTCGGTCAAGTTCGACGAGAAGGGAAGGTTCGCGGAATCCGCGAACGTGAACCAGATCCCGCGCAAGTGCTGAGCGGCCAGCATCGGCCGAGCAGCCAGGAACGGCAGTGATGAGCGCCGCAGCGCGGTTGCGAACCCGTTGGCTCCAGGACTTTCCGCGCCGCGATCGAGAACACTGTGGCCAGGATATCTCGGGCGTTCTCTTCGGTTGGCTGAGCGACCCGGAGTGGGTCGCGGCGGCGCGTCAGATCCCCCCCGCCGAGCGTCGGGCGCTAATGGCCCAGTTCGGCTGGGAGACCTTCGACGAAAATCGAGCCGGTTACGCCGCACGGTTGCGCGCCAATGCGGCTCCGTTGGCGCCGATCTGGAATGAGGACGAGCGCGAAGAGATCCTCCGCGATCACACCGCCGCGCTGTGGGTCGAGTTGTCCGACCGGATTTCGTTCTGCGACCCGAGCGAAACCGAGGCCTTGCTGGCCGATGTTCGCTTTGCTGGCTTCGAGCACATCGAGGCCGGGCTCGAGCGCAGACAAGGGATCATCTTTCTCAGCGTCCACCAGAGCCATCCTTCGTTTGGTTTCAAGCACCCCTGGATCGAACCGCTGCGCGTCTGGGGCGTCTCGCACGACAACGAACTCGGCCAATCCGGCACGGCACTGCTCCTGCAGGGAGTCTCGGACGCGATCAAGCTGCTCCCAGCAGCGCCGCGCGCGGTTCGCGACATCCTCAGGGCCTTGAGCGCCAACCAGTGCCTCGCGGTCTACAACGACTTCGTCTATCCCGAGACAGCCGGCATTGCCAGCCCGCTGTTCGGCCGCAACGTGCTGATCTCGCGTTCGGCGCTCGCGATTGCCCTGAAGACGGGGGCCACCATCCTGCCAGTGACAATCGCCCGCCAGATGCCTTGGGACGACGGCGGCGTCGAAGTCGAGGTTTTCGCCCCCTTGCGGCTCGACGACCTCGACCGTTCCGACCCCAGCGCCCTGCGTCTGGGAGCCTTGCGATTGGGCATCGCCACCGAATGCCTGATCCGCCGCTACCCCGCGCAGTGGCGGCTCTGGGATACGCTCGCGTCGCGGTGGCAGAGTTGCTGACGCCCCCGACCTGGCGCGCGACTTGCTACAAGTTTTCGGCAGAATCCCTCGCGATTTCCGCAGGGGACCGCGGGATGCGGCGTGCCTCGCGGGGTGAGAGATCTCGGCGGACGAGCCGCACCCAACGTGAACGCCGGCCTGCCAGTGCCATGTGTCTCGAGCCGCGCCAGCTAGCACTTTTTGC
>JAEUIK010000386.1 GCA_016793185.1 Planctomycetaceae bacterium
CTGGCGGACAGGTTGCCGGCGTCATCGTCGAGCCGACGGGCTCGAGTTGGGGGCAAGTGCCGCTCCCGCCCGGTTTCCTGGCGACGCTTCGCGAACTTACCGAACGCCACGGCGCCGTGCTGATCTTCGACGAAGTGATCAGCGGCTTTCGCTGTGCTCCGGGGGGCGCGCAAGCCGTCTACCAGATTCAACCGGATCTGACGACGCTGGCCAAAATCCTGGCCGGCGGGCTATCGGGCGGGGCCGTCGGCGGGCGTGCCGAGATCTTGCAGCGGCTCGCATTTCCGGACGAGGCTGACCCCCATCGCGAAAAGATTCCCCACTACGGCACCTTCAACGCCAATCCCTTGAGCGCTGCAGCTGGCCTGGCCACGCTCGAGTTGGTGGCCACGACCGACGCCTGCCAGCGCGCCAACGATTACGCCGCCACCCTGCGCCAGAACCTGAACGAAGTCCTGGCAGAGGAACACGTTCCCTGGATCGTCTACGGATCCTTCTCGGGCTTTCACATCTTCACAAATCCCCAGCGACTTCCACTCACGCCCGCCGACATCGAGGCAGGCCGAGCGGGTTGGTCGGTCCTCAAAACCGAGCCCGACCGGGAACTCGTCAATCGCTTTCGCCTGGGAATGCTGATCCACGGAGTCGACATGCTGGGCTGGCCGGGGGGGCCCACCTCGGCCGTGCAGACCACCGCCGATCTCGAGCACACGACGCGCGCGTTTCGCGAGACGCTGCGTGGGCTCCGGGCCGAGGGGCTCGTGTGACGCGGGGGGCAAGCGCGTACGCCGCGCGATGACTTACTCAAGCTTTGAGGACCATAACCGGTGACCACTGAAATCCTCTTGGGCAAACACACACGCCGCGAGTTCCGCGAGCGGATGCAGTCGGGCGAGCTGCAGGCCGCGATCCTGCCCGTGGCGGCCATCGAGCAGCATCTCGAACACCTGGCAATGGAGCACGATTGGCGGAGCGTCAACGAGGTCGCCGGCGCGGTCGCCGAACGACTCCGTCCGCGCGTCGTCGTCGCGCAGGGCCTGCTCGCTGGCATCAGCGAGCACCACATGCGGCACCCCGGCACCCTGACACTCAAGCCGGGCTCGTTCCTGGCCGTGCTCTACGACCTGATCGACAGCCTCAAACGCGCAGGCTTCAAGCATATCCTGGTGCTCAACGGTCACGGCGGCAACACGGACCCTTGCCGCGGCATCTGGGGGCAATTCCGGCAGCTCAGCGACGTGAACTTGCACTTCCTGCCCTACTGGGAAGTGCTGGGGGATGCGGCCCGCGACGAACTGGTCACCCGCTCGATTCCAGGACATGCCCAAGAGTACGAAACGGCCTTCGCCTTGGCGCGCTTTCCCGAGAACGTCCGCACCGCGATCTGGACCGAGCAGTCCGATCCCACGCCCGCGCTGGCCAAGGCCGAGGTGGGAGCGAAGCTGTTCGAGCAGGTGGTCGCGGGCGTGAGCGAGTATTTGCAGGAAATGCTCGATGGCCGGCGCCCGGCGGAAATTCCGCCGTTCTTTCCCTGAACCGAGTCTGCCCCGCGCGGCGTCAGCGCACTTTTTGATTCTTGGCCGACGCTTCGAGGTAGATCGGCAGGTAGCGGTAGTAGACCTCGAGGCAGAGCGCACCCATGGCGGCGGTATAGACTCGGCCGCCGTAGCCCGACCAAAGCGAGTCAGTCGGCCACGACCCGGCCAGGGGCCCCGATTTCTCTTGTGACTCGAGCAGTTCGCGTCGCAAAGCCTCGTTCCATTGATCCCAGCTGTCGCCTTGCAGGTTGTGCAGCGCGAGCGAGGCATAGTACCAATAGTACAGATTCGCCTGCCCCCGCCCGGGCACCTCTTCGAGGATGTAGTTGGCCGCTTCGCGTGCGGTCGGGGTATCGCCGGACAATCCGAGGAATTGCCGGCTGGCGAGCGCTTCGGCGGTCATGGTGCGGCTTCCCTCCTCGCCCGGGCGATAGCTGGCGAGTCCGCCGTAGGTGCCATACGAAACGCTGCGAATGAACTTGGCGGCGCGATCGAGCGCCACCTGCGGCACATCGATGCCGGCCAGCGACGCGCTCTTGAGCGCCATCAGCTGCCAGCCGAGCTGGCTCATGTCTCCGAGCTCGCCGGGGCGATAGCGCCACCCCCCGGTGCCCGGGTGTTGACTGGCGAGCGTGTAGGCGATGGCGCGCCGCACGGGTGTTTCGAGCCGTTTGTCGCCGGTAATGGCGTACGCTTCGCTGAGCGCGAAGGTGGCCATGCCATGGCAATACATAAATGCATAGGTCGTGGCGGCGCCGCCGAGATTGCCGTCGGCGCGCT
>JAEUIK010000418.1 GCA_016793185.1 Planctomycetaceae bacterium
CTTGGGATCGAAGACCACGTTGCCGGTGAACGTCGCGACCTTCACCGAGTACTTGCCCGGGCACTTGAGCAGGCTGTACTTGAGGGGGCGGACGCGTTCATTCATTTCGACCACGAACGGATCGAGTCCTGAGGGAACGAAGTAATCGCGCGGCAACAGGGGATTGGTCACGAGGAAAGCGTTCCCCAAGGGACCGCGCCCCTGCTTGACGTTCCGCACGTAGCCCTTCTTCTGCTCGTCGACGAAGCCCGGCTCGAGCGAGCGCTGGATGATCCGCAGGGCCGCCAGGGGGACGCTCAGCGATTTGCCGTCTTTGATCTGCAGACACTGCGGTTCGAGGTACTTGACCTTTTTGAGCGTTCGCTGCGCATCGGGATCGTCGACCGACGAGAATTCTCCGACCAGCACCGCGATTTCCTCGAACTCTTCGCCGCGCTGGTATCGCATGGCGATCGGATCGCCGTACTTGTCGATGCCGTTGCCGTCGATCTTGCCGGTGAAATCGAACTTTTTCTTGTGCGCGAACGCCGGCAGCTTGTAGCGCTTGCGCAACTCGAGCACCAGGTCGTTGGCTTGCTGGGCCGCTCCCTCACCCGAGAAGGTTACGGCCAGAATCATCCAGGGCCCGTTCGTATCGGCCAGCGTGTACGACTTGTCGGGGTCCGCCTCGGGGCGGTTAAAGACGATCAGCTTGGTAAAGGGATTGGCCGCCGCCTGGGGGACCGACCCCAGGGCCATAACCAGTGCGAGGGCCAAGAGCCCCCACCCCGGGAACGGCGCGGCTTGGACCGGAGCGCCCGCCGCTGCGCTCGCGACAACCCGCCTCGCGCGGTCACCCGCGGCATTCGTCTTTCCGTACTGGCCCAACGGCATCGAGGCCTCCTTGCCTTTCCAGCCAACCACGTACCTTAGCGCGGGTGCTCGCCGGCCTGACGAGCCACTCGTGCCGCGGGCGCGGCGCGACCGCTTCGAGGGTCAGGCGCACCTGGTTTCAATCCGCGTGGAAGTCATCCGTCCGGAGAACCCGGTCGATTTGCTACCGATAAGGGGCGGGAGTCTAACAAAGGGCCCCGCCGCGCTGCTAGGGAAAATCTTACAGTCCCGAAGCTCGCGCAGTTTTCCCAGGTTCGCATGCTTCCGGGCGGCAAAGCTCTCCAACCAGCCCGGTCGCATCCATTTCCACAGCGGCAACCCGCACTAGCTGGCGCCGCAGCTCCGCTCCGCCCGCCACGCGGACGGAAACGCTCCGACAGGCGGTCCCCTGCATCCACCCGCTGCGCGCGGGGACCGGCGTCTCGACGAGCAGGTTGAGCTCTCGCCCGAGCAGCCGGCGCTGGAACGCTTGTTGCAGCTCCCTATCGAGTTCAACCAAGCGCTCGTAACGTGCCGCTTTGATCGCGGCCGGCACCTGATCGCTCAATCTGGCCGCGTCGGTCCCCCGCCGCGGACTGTAGGTGAAGGCATGGATCTTGGCGAAGCCGACTTCGCGGGCCAGCGCAAGCGTCTCGGCAAATTCCGCCTCCGTTTCCCCGGGAAAGCCCACGATGATGTCGGTGGTGATCGCCGGCAGATCCAAGGCGCGCTGCACGAGTCGACAGCGATCCAAATAGCGCTGGGCACCCCCGCGCCGCCGCATGCGCTGCAGCACGGCGTCGGAGCCGCTTTGCAGGGCGAGATGGACGTGGGGGGCGATTCTCCGTGGGTGGGCCGCCATGACCTCCACCAGTTCGCGCGTGACTTCGGTGGCCTCGATACTCGACAGGCGAATGCGAAACTCGCCCGGCAACTCGACCAGCCGCTCGAGCAAATGCGACAGCCGCAGCCAGGCCGACTTCTCGCGCCCGCGGTTCATGTCGACGCCATAGTGCCCGAGGTGAATGCCCGTCAGCACGACTTCGTGATAACCGTTGGCGACGAGCCGGGCGACTTCGGCCACGATCTCCGCGGCGGGGCGGCTCGCCAATCCCGGCCGGACTTGCGGAATGATGCAGAAACTGCAATTGAGCAGGCAACCATCCTGGACCTTGACGAACGCCCGTTGCCGGCCGGCGAAGGTCGAGATGCCGCTGGGAACCTGCGACACCCCGGCGCGCGTCAGCCAGTCGGGGAGCTCGCGTTTGTCGGTGACGACTTCGGTGACGCCTGGGAGGCTGGCCACCTCGTCGGGCGCGCGCGTCGCGTAGCACCCCATCACGACGATGCGGGCCGCGGGATTGTCGCGGGCCAGGCGGCGCACCAGTTGCCGGCTCTTGGCGTCTCCTTCGGCGGTGACGGTGCAGGTGTTGACGATGCAGAGATCGGCGCGTTCGTCGGCCGCGGCATCGCGATAGCCCGCCGTGAGCAACCCCTGGCGGACGAATTCGGTCTCGTACTGGTTGACCTTGCAGCCCAGCGTGAACGACTTGAGACGGAGCGCGGACTGCGGCTCCGGGGGAGACTGGAGGCCGTCAGGGGGCGGGCTCGATCGAGGCTCGCATCGAGCCGCTGCAATCGTCGACGAGGTCGTCCTTGCCAAACGCATGTATCTGATCTCGCTTGAGCTCGGCGTGTTCGCGGGTCGTGGTCAACACGACCGCCTTACCGCGCGTGTCGACCTCGACGGCCAGTTGATAGCCCTTTTCCGGGGGATAGCCGAACAGCCGCTGGAGCATCAGCACCACATAGAGGTGCGTATGCGCTTCGTCGTTCCACAAGACAACGTGGTAGGGGGGTTGGCGCTTGGGCTGCTGTCGGCGGTCGGGCGCGGTTCGCGATTTCTGAGCCGATTCCTCGTCCTCGATGACCTCGGCAGGGACAGCCGCACCCTCTGGAGCCATGATTGCCTCCGCTCGCTCGGCGTCACTAGGATACCCGTCACTATCGCCTATACTATGACCAAACCAGGCCGGCGTCCAACGCCCGTGCCCGGGCGCCGGTTGTCTCGCGCATCTTGCCCCCCGAGGGAAGCCAGATTCCATGTCCGACATCGACCAGTACCTTACCGAGAGCGCCTCGCGGTTCGAGGACGAATTGTGCGAACTGCTGCGGATTCCCAGCGTCAGCGCCGACGGCAAATTCAAGGCCGACGTGCGCCGTGCGGGGGAATGGGTCGCGGCGCAGTTCCGGCAACTGGGGTTTGCCACGCAGTTGTGCGAGACAGCCGGGCACCCGATCGTTTTCGCCGAGTCGCCGCAAGTGCCCGGCGCGCCCACCGTGCTGGTGTACGGTCACTACGACGTGCAGCCGCCGGATCCGCTCCAAGAGTGGATTTCGCCCCCCTTCGAGCCGACGCGCCGCAACGGCAACCTGTACGCCCGCGGCGCCACCGACGACAAAGGACAGATGCTGACGCACATCAAGAGCGCCGAGGCCTGGGTGAAGACGCGCGGCAAGCTGCCCGTGAACCTCAAGTACCTGATTGAAGGCGAAGAGGAGGTCGGCAGCGACAACCTCTACAAGTTCATCGACAGCCACAAGACCCAACTGGCCGCCGATGTGGCCGTGATCAGCGATACCAGCCAGTTCGGACCGGGCCAGCCGGCCATCACCTACGGGTTGAAGGGAATCGCCTACTACGAGCTGCACCTGACCGGCCCCAAACAGGATCTGCACTCGGGCACGTTCGGGGGGGCGGTCACCAATCCGGCCAATACGTTGGCCAAGCTCCTCGCCGCGATCGCCGATGCCGACGGGCGCGTGCAGCTCCCTGGCTTCTACGATCAAGTCGTCCCGCTCTCGGCCGACGAGCGTCAGCAGTTCGCCGCCCTGCCGTTTGACGAGCAGGAATTCATGGCACAGGTGGGTGTTGCGGGAGTCACGGGGGAGGCGGGCTACTCGACACTCGAACGCAAGTGGGCACGCCCGACCTTCGACATCAACGGCCTCACCAGCGGCTACCAGGGGGAGGGGGCGAAGACCGTGCTGCCGGCTAAGGCGTCGGCCAAATTCAGTTTCCGCCTGGTTCCCAACCAGGATCCTGCCCAGGTTTCGGCCTCACTGGAGAAGTTCCTCCGCGAGCGGCTCCCTCCCGGCATCACCCTGGAGCTGGTCGACATGCACGGCGCGCCCGGCGTGGTGATCCCGCTCACCAGCCCTTATGTCGCGGCCGCCGCCGAGGCCGTCGAGCAGGGATTTGGCCGGGCGCCGGTCTTCATTCGCGAAGGGGGATCGATCCCGGTCGTCACCGCCTTCCGCGAAAAGCTGGGAATCGATACGCTGTTGCTCGGCTGGGGACTCAACGACGACAACATGCATTCGCCCAACGAGAAGTTCTCGCTGGCGGATTTCCACCGCGGCATCAAGTCGAGCGCCCACCTGTGGGACACGTTGAGTCGCGTGCAGGCGGCGAAAGCGTAGTCGTCTGCCACCTGGTGCCGGCTCCGGGGAGTTGCGATCCCCGCCGAGGTCCGTTTCTACATTTTGACGCTTTGCCGCACTGCCGAAGGTCGCCCTCAACATGCTCGATCGAAAATACATTCTGGAACATGCCGCCGAGGTCAAGGAGAACTGCCGCCAGCGGGGCGTCGAGGTCGACGTCGACCGCTTCGTCGCGCTCGAGCACGAGCGCCGTGCCAAGCAGACCGAGGTCGAGCAGCTCCAACGCTCAGCCAACGAGGTCGCCAAGAGCATCGGCAAGGCCGCCAACGAGGCCGAGCGCGAAGCGCGCAAGGCCGAGGGGCGCAAGCTCCGCGACGAGACCACGGCGCTGCAGAAGCAGCTCGACGACCTGAGCGGCGAAATCGACCGCCTGCACCGGCATATCCCCAACCTGACGCATCCCGCGGCTCCCCCGGGCGTGGGCGACGACGCCGCGCGCGAAGTGCGCCGCGGCCAGACGCCGATCCGCAAGTTCGACTTCCGGCCCCAGGACCACGTCACCCTCGGCGAAGCGCTCGGGCTGTTCGATCTCGAAGGGGGAGCCAAGGTCGCCGGCCACGGCTTTTACTTCCTCAAGAACGACGCCGTGCTGCTGGAATTGGCCCTGGTGCATTTTGTGATCAGTAAGCTTGTGGGGCTGGGTTTCACGCCGACGGTCACCCCAGACCTGGCCCGCAACGAGATCCTCGAAGGGATCGGCTTCATTCCGCGGGGTCCCGAGACGCAAATCTACAGCGTCGACGGCTCGGATCTCAGCCTGGTGGCGACGGCCGAGATCACGCTCGGCGGACTCCTCTCGAACGAGACGCTCGAGGCCGACAAGCTCCCCGTCAAGCTCTGCGGCATCAGCCATTGCTTTCGCACCGAGGCGGGGGCGCACGGGCGGGCCACGAAGGGACTCTACCGCGTCCACCAGTTCACCAAGGTCGAGATGTTCGCCTTCACGCGCCCCGAGGAAAGCGACGCGACCCTCGAGGAGTTTTGCGCTCTCGAATGCGAGATCTTCGACGCTCTGGGCATTCCCTATCGCGTGATCGACACCGCCGTCGGCGACCTCGGGGGACCGGCCTATCGCAAGTACGACCTTGAGGCCTGGATGCCGGGGCGCGGCGAGAATGGCGAGTTCGGCGAGATCACCAGCACCTCGAATTGCACCGATTACCAGGCCCGCCGCCTCAACATCCGCTTCAAGCTGCCTGGCGAGAAGGGAACACACTTCGTCCACACTCTCAACGGCACCGCCGTGGCGATCAGCCGTGCGCTGGTGGCCATCCTCGAGAACTACCAGCAGGCCGATGGCTCGGTCGTCGTGCCCGAGGTGCTCCGCGCCCTGGTCGGCAAAGACCGCCTCGCGGCGAAGTAGCGGGGCCGTCGCACCGCGAAAACCGCGCAGACAATGAATTGCCCGCGGCACCTCACCCTGCCGGTGCATCGGCCGAGTGCGTTCATTCGCTACGCGAATCGCCCTAGCACCTCGGCCGCTTCAGTGCAGAGCTGCTGGGCCTCGGCCGCCGTCGGGGCTTCGGCCACGGCGCGCACGATCGGTTCCGTGTTACTCGCCCGGACCAGCAGCCACTTGCCGGGCCAGTCGAGCCGCAGGCCGTCCAGGCGATCGGGCTTGGCCGTGTGGAAGTGCTTTTCGAGCGCCGCGAGTCCGGCCGGGGCCTTGTCGGCCGGCAATTTGACCGTCGTTTTGACGATTTCGAATCGTGGGAGCTCGGCGGCGAGCTCGCTGATCGTCATCTCGCGCGCGGCCATGGCGTCGAGCACGAGTGCCATGCCGACGAAGCTGTCGCGCACGTAGCCCACGCGGGGGTCGATCAC
>JAEUIK010000439.1 GCA_016793185.1 Planctomycetaceae bacterium
TTACCGTGCAGCTGTTCCGTGGGCGACGTCGCCGCAGTCCGCCGCCGGCCAAGTGCCGGTGGTCGCTTGTCGCGCGCGGAATGTTGGCGGTTCTCAGCGGTGCCGTGCTGGTCGGCTGCGACTCGTCTCCCCTGCCGGCCGAGACGCGCGGCGCAGGACGGACTTCCCTACCGGCAGCGGGCGAGACCGACGCAGCGCCACCGAGCACCACCGGGGCAAACGCGCCTCCGGCCGCTACCAGCGATCTGCTCTGGGAGTCGCCGACCGACGGCGGCCCGGTGGAACTCGCCTATTTGCCTCCTGCGGTGCAGGGGGTCGTCGCTTGCCGTCCCGCCGAGTTGCTGGCCGCGCCAGAAGGAAAGGCCACGCTCGCGGGCTGGGGGGAGCTTGCACAACGCCCCATTGCGATCCTTGAGTCGCAGCTGGGGCTGCCTTGCTCCGAAGTCGAAACGTTGTTGGTGGGATTGCTGGATGGAGAGTTCACGGAAGCGGGGCTCGGTCCGCCTCGTTTGGCGCTGGTGGCCACCATCCGGCACGGGCTCGACGTATCGGCACTGAGGGCGAAGTGGGGGTCACCTGAGTCGCGCGAGCACGATGGCGAGACCTACTATGAAGGGAGCGAGCTGGCGTGGTATCTGCCGCGCGCGCGGCAGGCAAAGTGCCTGGTCGTTGCACCGCGCGAAGTGATGCCTGAGATCCTTGAGCTTAACGGTCGCCCCCCCAGCCTCCGGCAGGAACTGTCGCGCCTGCTTGCCGAGAGCGACCGCGACCGCCAGTTGACCGTGGCCGTGACCCCCAGCTTCCTGGCGACGGGGGGCAAGCAACTCCTGACCGGCCCCTGGGCGCCGCTCACTAACGAGCTCGCGTGGTGGCTCGATGATCAGGTGCTGGCGGTTCTCGGCAGTCTGCATCTGGAAAGGGATCTGTTCCTGGAGGCGCGCTTCTCGACCAAGGCGGACGTGCGCTCGGCGCTCTGGGAACGCGCATTCCGCACCCGTCTCGGCGCGAGTGAAAAGCGCCTGGAAGAATACCTCGCACGCGGCGTTTCCACCCCTTATGGGGCCGAGATCCTGGCGCGCTTTCCGCAAATGTGGCAGCAGCTTGTCAGGCATGCGCGCACGGCGCATCACGATCGTGAGGTGATCGTGCGCGCCTACCTGCCGGGCGTGGCGGCGCACAACCTGGCCTTGGCAACTCGGCTGGCACTGACCGAGATCGTGCCGCGCACCGCGGTGTCCACGGGGGGGGACTCGCCCGGGGCGCTCTCCTTGGCCGCGCGGCTCCAGCGCCCGATTTCGCTCGTATTTCCGCGACAAACCCTCGAACAGGCCCTCGAGCTGTTCGGACGCGAAGCCGGAATCGACCTCGAAATCCGCGGTGCCGACCTACAATTGGAGGGGATCACGAAGAACCAGTCGTTCGGGCTCGAGGCTCGAAATCTCCCCGCCCTGGAAGTCCTGGAACAGATCCTGCGCCTGGCGAGCCCCGAGGGTAAGCTCGTCCACGTGATCGAGACGGCGCAGCCATCCGGCGAAAAGCTCTTCATCACCACCCGCGCCGCCGCGGCCAAACGACGTCCGGCTGAGAAAACCCCAGAATCTTCGCCGCCCGAGAACTGAACTCCGTCCGAAATCGTCCAAGCGAACAGCCGCATCCCGGCCCTGGCCGCGACCGAGGAATCCGCCGTTGCAACCGTTTGCCATACAGTGCGAAACCTGCCAGGCACGGCTCAAGGTGCGCGATCCGGCGGCGATCGGTCAGATTCTCGCTTGCCCCAAGTGCGGCAGCATGGTGCAGGTGCAAGCGCCCCCCGGTTGGTCCCCTGCGTCCGACGCGCCCGGCGGCACCGGCGCGAAGCCTGCCCATTCGCCCGCCGCCGGTTTGGACGACGCCCCGACGATCCGGGTGCCGACGAGCACCGCGCTG
>JAEUIK010000442.1 GCA_016793185.1 Planctomycetaceae bacterium
AGCTGTTGCAAGTCGACCCCAACTTCGAGTGGGCCAAGGACATTCGGTTCGAGCATCCGATCTGGGATCTCGAGTTCACCTTCAAGCCGATGCGGATGATCGAGGCCGACGTCCCTGACGGCAACGGGCGGTTGCAGCGAAAGCTGATCTGGTACCTGGTGTACCGGGTGAAGAACCTGGGGGCCGAGCCGGTCGAGTTTCGCCCCTGGTTCGTCCTGGAGTCGGCCGACGGCAAGAAGCGGTATCCTGATCGGCTGATCCCCGTGGCGGTCCCCTCGATCCAGCGCCGCGAGGATTCCCGCCGCAAGCTGCTGAATTCGGTCGAGATCGCCGGGCCGATCCCCTCGAGCGCCGACGGCATCGACCGGAGCGTGTGGGGAATCGCCACCTGGGAGGACATCGACCCCCGGATCGACCAGCTGGCGCTCTACATTTCGGGGCTGTCCAACGCCTATCGCTGGCAGGACGATCCGGGGACGGGCAAGCGGGATTTCGTCCACAAGACGCTGAAGATCAACTTCTGGCGGCCGAGCGACGAGTACTACGAACACGAGTCGGAAATCCGCCTGGGCACGCCCGACGGCAAGGTTGACTACGAGTGGATTTACCGCTAAAAGTCTAGATTCCCCTGCGATCGGCAGCAGGGGGGAGCGGCCGTCGGCGGGTCTCTCGATCCGAGCTCGATGCCGGGGCCAGCGGCGCCTCGGACCATTCCCCGCTTTGCCGCTACTACCGCACACGATCCAGTTCAGCTCAACGGATACCTGCCATGGCACATAAAAAGGGACAAGGCTCCAGCCGCAACGGTCGCGACTCGAACGGACAGCGCCGTGGCATCAAGAAGTACGGCGGCGAGCAAGTCCATCCGGGCAACATTCTCGTCCGCCAGGTCGGCAACAAGTACCACCCGGGCCGCGGCGTCGGACAGGGGTCGGATTACACGCTCTACGCGCTCATCGAAGGCTACGTGCAGTTCGACCGCAATGGCCGCCGCGTGAGCATCGTCAACGAGCGGGCGGTTGCCGCCGCGAACTAGGGCCGCTGCCCGCTGGGGTCGGGGCGCCGCCACTGCGCGTCGCGCCGCACGCGGACGCCCAGGTCGATGGTGCCGCGATTCCGTCCGTCGGGCCCGACCTCACGCGCACCCTGCGCCCGCAATTCCTGGCGATCCTGCATGTTTGTCGACCGCGTCAAAATCAACGTGCAGGCCGGCAGCGGCGGCGACGGCTGCATGGCCTTTCGCCACGAGAAGTACGTCCCCCTGGGCGGTCCCTGGGGTGGCGACGGTGGGCACGGCGGCAGCGTGATCCTGCTGGCCGAGGCGGGCGTCGATAGCCTCGCCGCCATCGCCCACAAACAGCAGTGGAAGGCCGCCAACGGCGAACGGGGCCGGGGCGCCAACTGCCGTGGTCGCAACGCCGAAGACCTGGTGATTCCCGTTCCCCCTGGCACCCTCGTGATCGACGCCGCCGGCGGGTTCGTCCTCAAGGACCTCGTCCAGCCCGGCGATCGGGTCGTCATCGCCCAGGGGGGCCGCGGTGGCTGGGGAAATACGCACTTCAAATCGTCGACAAACCGCGCCCCCCGCGAGACCACCCCGGGGCAGCCCGGCGAGCAGCGGACCTTGATCCTCGAGCTCAAGTCGATCGCCGACGTCGGGCTCATCGGCAAGCCCAACGCGGGCAAGAGCACCCTCCTGAGCCGGCTGTCGCGGGCCCGCCCGCAGATCGCCGATTACCCGTTCACGACCAAGTTCCCCAACCTGGGGCGCGTCCGGCTCGACCAGGATCGCGACTTCGTGCTGGCCGACATTCCCGGGCTGATCGAAGGGGCGCACTCGGGCGTCGGCCTCGGGCATGAGTTTCTCCGGCATATCGAGCGGGCCGGCATCCTCGTGCATCTGGTCGAGCCCACCCCGAGCGACGGCACCGACCCGCTGGCCAACTACGACGCGGTCTATGAGGAGCTGCGGCTGTACAATCCAGCCCTGGTCGAGCGCCCGGAGTTGGTGGTGGTGACCAAGGCCGAGCTGCCCGGCGCCGCGGAAGTGCGCGAGCGTCTGGCGGCGCGGATCGGCCGGCAGCCGCTGTTGATCTCGGCGGTGACCGGACTCGGCCTGAACGAGCTCGTGGCGGAGATCGGCCGACTGCTGAGCGCGCAGCGCGCCGCGTCGGCGGCCGCCGAGTAGAATCGGCTGGGTTGGATGCCGAGGCGCGCCGCTGGGGTGTGTGCCGGCGGCAGCCGCTCGAGCACCGCAGTCCTTGAACTTCTACTTATGACCCCTACCAGCCCGCGTAACGACGACCGCACGCCGCAGCCCTTTGTGGCGGTGGATGTGGGCAACACGCGCACGAAGCTGGGGCTGTTTGTCGAGCGGGCGGGCGGCGCCAAACTGCCGCCCCCCGAGCGCGAGCTCGATTTTGGCGGGCAGGAACGGAACTTCGACGCCATCAGCACCTGGCTGGCTCCGTACCAAATTGCCGACGTCGCCTGGCGCATCGCCAGCGTGAATCGCCCGGGCAGCACCCGCTTGATCGATTGGCTCCGTGAGCGCGAGGCGACCGACAGCACACGATTCGTGACGCGCTCCGACTTGCCGCTGACGGTCTCGGTGGCGCGCCCCGATATGGTCGGAATCGACCGACTCCTGGCCGGGGTGGGGGCCAACGTGCTCCGCGCCCCGGAGCGCCCGGCCGTAATCGTCGACCTGGGCACGGCGATTAAAGTGGACCTGGTCTCGCCCGAGGGGGCCTTCCTGGGAGGTGCGATTCTGCCGGGCATCGGGCTCTCGGCCCGGGCCCTCCACGAGTTCACCGACCTGCTGCCGTTGATCAAGATGGAAGATCTGAGCCATCCGCCGGCCCCGCTGGGAACCTCGACCGTCGAGGCGATGCGGGCGGGCTTATTCTGGGGGGCCGTCGGCGCGGCGCGCGAGCTGATCGCGCGGTTCCGAGCGCTCAACGCCGCCGAACCGCAGGTCTTTCTCACCGGCGGGGCGGCGCCCAACGTGGCCCCGCTGCTGGCCGTCGATTGCACGCACGTGCCGCACCTCGTGCTGGGGGGACTGGCCGCGACGGTGCGCGGGGAACGCGGATGAACGCCGTCGGGCCGACGCGCGTGGCCCTGCTGACCCCGCCGGGGCGCGCCGCGATCGCGACGGTCCTGATCCATGGCCCCGAGGCGCTGCCGCTCGTAGCGCGGTACTTCACTCCGGAGCGCGGAGCCCCCTTCGTTACCGCCGCGGGCGAGGCCGAGATCGATCGACCGCG
>JAEUIK010000456.1 GCA_016793185.1 Planctomycetaceae bacterium
GGCGTCGAGCGGACGTTGATCATCGACCTCAAGAGTTCCAGCCGCGAGCTGGTTCAAGGGCTGCAGGCGATCCTGGCGCCCCACGCCAGCGTGCTATCGTCGTTGCCAAAGGCGGGGGGGCCCTTTCAGCCGCGACAGATCACCGTCTGTCTGACCGGCAGCGGCGACGCGCACCGCGCATACGCGGCCTTGATTCCCGCCGACGGAGAGTACCTCGCGTTCGGTGACCTCGGTTACGGCGAGTCGAACTGGAGCAAGGACGTTTCGGACTACGTCCCCAGCGCGGAGCCAGGATTTACTCGATTTCTGACGTTCGAGTTCCACAACTTTCTCGACGCCCCGAAGGCGCAAGGGATCGAACATGTCTCGCTCGAGCGGCTCCGCGACACGGTGCGGCTGGCGAATGAGCGCGGCTATCGGATGCGGATCTACACCATTAACCCTCCGCGCCGCGGCGCCGGTTACGACACGCGCTTTTGGGACCTCTGTGTCGAGGCGGGCGTGCACATGATCGCTACCGACGCCTACGAACCCGCCCGGGACTATTGGCAAAAGCATGCTGCGGCGGCGAAATAGTCCGCCAGCGGCGCGAATGCTCACCGGCGGCCTTAAATTCCCGATTGCGCCAGTTCGAGCTGGTGGTTCGAGAGCCGCTCGGGTCCGCCGGAAGTGACTACGAAGTTGTGCTCGAACCGCATGCCGAACTTGCCGGGAAAGTACAGTCCCGGCTCCAGGGCGACGACGTCGCCGGCCACGAGCACGTCGCTGCTCTCCGGCACGAAGTAGGGTGGATCGGGATGGCCGAGTCCGAGTCCGTGGCCGCTGTGCGAAGTGAAATTCGCGGTCAGGTGCTGCGCGTCGAAGCTGGAACGCACCGCGCGATCCACTTCGCGGGCGTGCTGCCCGGGACGCAGCATTCTCTCCCCCGCGGTCAGGGCCTCGAGGCACGCGGCGTGGAGTCGGCGCTGCTCGGCCGAGGGCTTGGCCCCGCAGACAAAGGTATTGCAGACGTCGCCGCGATAGCCGCGGAGGATGACCGAGTAGTCCAGCAGAACGAGGTCCCCGCGCTCGATCACGCGTTGACTGGGAGGTCCTCCTTTGTCGCCGGTACGCGGGCCCGACACGAAGTCGCCGTAAATCAGCACCGGCTGGCCGGCCGCCTCGGCCGCGGCGCGGTGGACGAGCAGGCAGGCGTCCAACTCAGTCATCCCCGGATGAACGTGTTTGAGCGCGGCTGCGTAGCCGGCATCGCTCGCCTGGAGAGACCGCCGCAGGATCTCCAACTCGTCGGGATCCTTGCTGCGCTTGAGCTGGTGCAGGGCCGCGTCCACCGCGACTAATTCCAACGTCCCGCGCTGTTCGCGCAACCGATCGAGTACTCCAGCCGAGACGCCGCTCGATTCGACTCCCAAACGAACGCCGGGCTTCTTGTGAAGCGCGTCGAGCAAACTGGTCGCGAGCAATTCGCCACGAATTGGTGCCGAGTGACGCCCGTCGTACCAGGTGGGGGCGACGATGTCGTCGACAAAGGCTTCCTCGGCGAATCCGCGCACCATGCTGTCGGCCACCAGCGTCGACGAACCATCTGCCCCCAAGATCAACACGGCCTGTGCGTTGGCAGTCCGAAAGACGTATGGAGAAGCGTAGTAATTGGACAGGTAAGAGAGGTGCTGAGGCTGCGCGATGAGGATCAAGTCGGGCCGTGGGTTCAGCGCATCCCACAATCGGCGGCGCCGCGCCTGGCAGCCCTCGGCGGTAATCAGAGTACTCAAGTGCGACCTCGAAGAGTTAGCGGCGCGAGCGCCAGGACGATCGGCTACTGGCTGGCTTGAGCCTCGGCGACGCGTGCCGCCAGCGCCGCGGCAATCGCCGCGGCCGTGTCGGGCCCCAGGCTGTTGCGTTCGCCATATTGCGCCGACTTTTTGCCATAGGCGTACGGTTTCGCCACGTCCCATTGCCGCTTCGGGACGATATAGCCCACCGCGTCGTTCGCCAGTCCGAGGGCCAGGATCTTCGGGCCGGGCAGGATCTTTGCCACCGGCGTCTCCAGCGCGGCGCTGGGGAAATCAGCGCCGGGATCCGCCGGCTCCTGGAACTCGCCGTACATCAACTCCGGGTAGAGCTCGCCGGGAATCGCCGCGACATGCAGCTCACCGAGGCGCAGATAGGCCACTTCGCTTTCGACGAGCTGCTCTCCGTCAAGCTGGCTCGGGGGAATCACGGTTCCGCGGTCTGCCTCCCCGCTTGCCGGTGCAAACGCGGGGCGTGTCAGTACCCCGACCGCTCGCGCCTGTCGGTACCCCTGGTTCGCCAGCGGCAGCATCGTGGGCTGGGCGGAAACTCGAAGCGGAGTCAGCTCGATGGGCTGCGCGCCAGCGAGCGCCTGCTCGGCCAGGTCGGCCACGGCGGTGCCGACGAGCCGCATGAAGTCGTACACATCCTTGGCAATGTGCTTGCCGTCGGCATCCAGAAATCGCTTCTCGGGCGTTCCCATCAGTCCCCCGATCGGTCCCGAAAAGTAGACGACGGGCGCATGCTGGCGCTTCTCCAGTTCGTCGACGGCGACGCCGATCAAGTCGCGCGTGATCTGCTTGTTGCCGTCCGGCTCCACGGGGTGCGTGTTCCACTGAACCAGCAAACCGCAGGTCTTACCATTATCTGCGCGCTTGAAGCGGACGGTTCTCAGTACCGGATCGAGGACCTCGGGCAGGCGGAAGTCTTTGAGAAGCGTCGGGTCCGCAGCCGTGCCGTACTCGGCGTGGGCCGCGGTGAGATTCTGGTCGGCCTTTTGCACCGCGGCGACGATCCCGTCGCGCAGTTGATCGAGGTATTTGGGATCAACGCCCGACTGACTGGGGGACGGACCCCAAATGCCGATCACATCGGGCCCCTCGTGCGTGTGCGTACTGCCGACCAACACGTACTGGAAATTGGGGAGTCGTTCGCGCACTTGCTGCACCAAGGGATACTGCACGCCGATCGAATCGACGGCCACGAGTGCGATCTTCGTCTGGCCATCGGCCAGCACCAACGCCCGGGCGAACAGCGGATCGTGGACCCCCTCGGCCCGGCGGTTGCTCTCTTGACCTGCCAGATAGACGGGTCCGCTGGTCTTGAGGTCGGGCGTGACATCGACGGCCGCGAAGCCGACTTCGAGCGGTGCGGCAGTCGCCTGCGATGCCGACAGCAGGGCCGCGACGCAAACCAGGAGACGGGCGAACTCTGGACCCATGGAAGCTGGCCCCATGGAAGACGGACGTGTGAGCATCGGAAATCTCGCCGGTGGTGAGCGTAAAACCAGGCCGCCGTTGGCGCGCGGCACGCGACGGTACGTCGGCCGCACGGTAGCATAAGTCAAGGCGCACCGCGCGCCCATGCCCCGCGTTGGGAGCGACGTTTTTTCATGGCGATCTGCGAGAATCTTCCCGACCTGCCGGCAGCCCTGCGCGGATTGATCACCGAGATACCGCCGGGCCGTGTCGCCACCTGCGGTGGTCTGGCCACAGCGCTAGGCGACCTTCGCGCGAGCCGCTGGATCGGGCACTTCCTGCTCCATCACGAGCACTCCCCACCGTGCCCATGCCACCGCGTCGTACGGGTCAAGGGGTTACTGGGCGGATTCGTGCAAGGCGGCGCCACGATCAAGAAGGACTTGCTCCTGCGCGAGGGGATTCGCATCTCAGCCGAGTCGATCGACCTCCAGCGCTACGGTTTCGCGGAGTTCAGCACCAGTCAACCGCTGGTGCAACTGCGACAGGAACAGGAGCGTTTGCAGCGGAAATGGCGCGAACGTCGCTGGCGACGCCTGCCCCAGCGAATTGGTGGAATCGACGTTTCTTACAGCCGGCGCGGTGAGGCAGTCGCGTCTTACACGGTGGTGGAGGTCGACACCGGAGAGCTTGTCTGGTCGACGACGATCGCCACGCCCGTCTCGTTTCCGTACATTCCGACTTACTTGACGTTTCGCGAGCTGCCGGCGCTGCTCGCGGCCGTGGACGCGGCACGCCAGGCTGGCTCATTGGCCGAGTTGACGCTGGTGGATGGTACCGGCATCCTGCACCCGCGCCGGTTGGGAATTGCCTCGCACTTGGGGATCGTCGCCCAGATCGCCACGGTGGGCGTGACCAAGTCGCTGCTCTGCGGCCGCGTCGAAGGAAAGCCTCGTCTGGGAACGCCCGCGCCAGTGTTCTGCGACGATGCACTGCTGGGAATGGCCATCATTCCAACTCACGACCGCGCGCCCCTCTATGTCTCGGCGGGGCAGGGTGTCGACTTGGAGACGGCTTTGGCGGCGGTCGCCGGCACGCTCCGCGGCCGCCGCTTGCCAGAACCCATCTATTGGGCCGACCGCTTGAGCCGGTCGGCCGCAAGAGCGGGCTCCGTCGCAGCCGTGCGCTGAGGCGTCGCAATCCGCGCTTCGAGAACCATTGCCGGCACTCTATAATGCCACGGAGATCATGGTCGGGCCGCCCGCTCGACGGTGCGGCACCGTCGCCAGACGTTTCCAGCTGCTCGGAAACCCATCAATCTCGAGGTGAGGCTTGGCGAACTGCCGGACGATTCGACTGCGAGTCTGCGCGGCTCTCTGCATCGGCGCGTTGGCCGGCATCGATTCGGTGCCGCTGCCGGCGCGCGAGGCCGCGACCTGGGAGGACCGCTCGCCGGTCGACCTGGTGCTGTCGCCCGACGAGACCCGTGCGGTGGTCGTGAACCAAACCTCGGGAAGCGTCTCGCTCGTCGACCTGGCGGCCGCCCACGCGCTGGCAGAGGTCGACATCGGCAAGCGCCCGGCGGCGATCGCGGCGTCGGCCGATTTCCAGACGTTTCTTGTCACCGCGACCTACTCGGGCGACCTGGTCCGCCTCGTGCGCTCCAGAGACCAGCTGCAGGTGGCCGCAAGAATCCATCTGGGCTTCGAGCCGCGCGGAGTGGCGCTGTC
>JAEUIK010000466.1 GCA_016793185.1 Planctomycetaceae bacterium
CGGTCCACCCGCCACCAGGCGGGCGATCCGCAGCCCGGCGGGCGTCTTGTAGACCGCCTCGATGCCCGCGTCTGGACGGACCATCCGCCCTTTTTCGATCAGGTGGGGCACGATCCGCGAGATCGTGTTCGAGGGGATGGCAAAGCCCACGCCCGAACTCTGCCCGGCGGGGCTGACGATTGCCGTGTTCATGCCGATGAGCCGGCTCCGCGTGTCCAAGAGCGGACCGCCCGAACTCCCCGGATTGATCGCGGCGTCGAGCTGAATGATCGACTTGAGCGTCCGCTCATTGCGGCCGGGACTCGTGCGATTGAGGCTCGAGATCACGCCAGTCGTCAGCGTCCGCTCCAGGCCAAACGGGTTGCCGATGGCATACACGCGCTGTCCCACCCGCAGCTGGCTCGAGTCTCCCAGGGTGATCGGGTGCAGCATCTCCGGGGGCGCGTCGATTTTGAGCACCGCGAGATCGTTGGTGGGATCCTGCCCCACGAGCTTCCCCTCGAACGACTCGCCGTTGAAGAGCGTGACCTGCATCTCGCGCGCTCCCTCGATGACGTGGTAGTTCGTCAACACGTGGCCGCGCTGGTCGAGAATGCTCCCCGAGCCAGAACCCTCGGAGGGGACTTCCATCATCAGGAATCCGCCGCCGCGCAGCCCCTTGGTGTTGATGTGGACGACGCTCAGGTTGACCGTCTCGTACACGGCGATGTTCACGCGTTCCTCGGGCGTCAACTCCTGCTCGTGCAGTTGCCGCGCGGCCTGTTCGGTCGGCGGCAGTCGCGTGAAACCAGCTCCACTTGCCGCGTCCGCCGGCGGGGCCAGTGCGGGCCCCCCCGCGGTTGGCACGCGTGCCTGCGGCGGCGGCGCGGCGCCCCGGGGTGGGATCGCGACTTGTGCCTGGACCTGGCGCTGCCCGCCGGGATCGGCCATCCACAGCGCCGCCGCTGCTCCGACGATTCCCGACACCAGGCACAACAGTAAGTGCGTTCTCATCTCAGCGGATTCTCCCACGAAACCTTGAGCGCCAAGCGCTTTTCGGGCAGCGTCAACGCGTCCCGGATCCGGTCCCAGCTAACCTTATCCAAAATGTTCCAGCGTCACTACTTCGATTCGCTCTTCAGCAGCTCCAGGGACCCGCGGGCATCTACCGTCGGCCTGGCCGCAAAGTCTCTTCAAAGTCGCGATTGTTTCTGCATTTCGCAAAGCACCTGATTTACCTAATGGACGCATAATCTGTCACCGATACTTTCTTCCAGTAGTTCCGCCGCAGGGATGCCGGCCCACACGACTGACAGCCATGCCAGGAGGTCGGGAATGAAACGTCCCCGATTTGCGCTTTCGATCATGCTGGGGGCCATGGCCGCGTCCATCGCGGCCTTGGGCTTTCCGCCGGTTTCCAATAGTCCGGCCGCCGTCGGCGGCGCTCCCAACGCGGCCTTGATCTGTCCCGCCTCGTCGCTGGCGGCCGAATCGCACCCGTTCCATTGGTTCGAACGGGCCGAGTCGAGTCAGCCTGACATCGCGGTCGACAACTGGCTGCTCACGGTTCGAGCGCCGGTGGACTCCGCCGAGGCGGCGGTCGCTCGGACGGAAGCCGCCGAGATGGTCGCGGCGGTCGACGAGCCTACCTCTGCCGCCCAAGTCGTGATGGATTGCCGGTCAGCCTGGGGTTGGGACTGTGGTGCCGACGCGGCCGCGGCGGTTGGGGAGTCCGAACGGCCGGCGATGCGTCTCGAGGACTGCGACCTCTCGATTGCCGAGTGCCTGGAAGAGTACGAGGCGGCCAAGCGCGTCGCCCTCGAATTCACCGGCCTCGCCTGGATCGAGGAGGCGGGCTCCGACCGGGACTTCCGGCTCGACGTGCCCGCCAGCCGCAGGGCCGACGTATCGGATGCCAGTGCCTTGGCGGCCGACTACCGGCACAGCACGGGGCTGGCCGACGTGCTGCGGATTAACATCCGCGAAGGACGCCCCCCGCGGGTGATTCGTCCCCTCGAGCCGGTTGCCAGCGCGGTTCCCGCCCAAGTCGAAGACGTCTCGTTCGAGGACTCGTTGGCCGATGACCTGGTGCTGACGGCCATCGCCACCTCGGCCGACGCGTACCAGAAGTTCTACCGCCTCCAGCAGTCCGCGGACGATGTGGCTGGACTGCTGCGGGAAGTCGCCCGCAACGTCACCGCGGGCATGAGCGACTTGCTGGAATTCGCGTCAGCAGCCCAATCGGCCCAGGCCAGGGTCGCCGAAGCCCCGGCTCCGGCAGGGGAAGTGGAAGAGGCCAAGCCCGCCGCCGTCCGCACTATTTCGGTGGTTCGCCCAGCCGAGGCCGACATCGCCGCGGACGGGTTCGAGCTGGTGTCGGACGACGGCCACCGGTACGTCTACGTGCGGGCCGTTCCCCTCTTCGCGGGCTCGGCCCCGGCTCCCACGGTTTCGGCCCAGGTGGAGCCGAGCGTGACGAACTCCTTCGAACTGGTCATCGACGGGCCGGATCGGTTCCTGTTCCTGCGGAAAGAGGGGTTCAAGGAGACGACCGCCGTGGCGCCCGTCGTGAGCGAGGCGGCTCCGGCCTTCCCCGGCGCTTCGGCCGACGAAGCGGCTGCGGCCAACTTGGCCGGACATTCGATGGCGGTCCTGCTCCCCCGTCCCTTGCCGCCGGCCGCGACCGTGGGGATCGATGCCGACTGGCTCGCCTGGGACTACTTCCGGTTCCAGGTTGATCGAGCCCTGCAATTGCAGAACTGCGCCACGTCGTCTCCCGGCGATTCGCTGGACTGCGACGACTTCGCTGCCGCCGAAAGCTGGGACTGCCTCGCCGCGGCACGGCACCAGGACACGCTCCGCGAGCAGATCGCCGCAGAAGAGGCGGCCAGCGATGGGGCGGGCGACGCGATCCAGTCGGTGATCCGCGAACAGGCGGCGAGCGAGGGGGCGCCCCTTCCGGCCACTGGGTTGCCTGGCGAAATCGCTCCGCTCTCGGCTCCCTTGGGATGCCACGGCGTGGACCCGGTGGGCTGTCTCACGCATCGGGCGCAGATCCGCAACGAGCGGTTTGCCCACTCGGCGGCGTGGAGTCTCCATAAGCTCGCCGCGTTACTGGAGTCGTGTGCCGACGAGCTCCGCCGGGCAGCCGGACTTGCACCGACCGACGGAGCCCCCGAACCGAGTGGCGTCGACCCCACGGGGCCCGCCAGCGCCAGCGGCGACCTCACGCCGACCGAGCCACGGACCGCCAGCCAGCGGTTCCTGTCGGAGCTGTACCTGGGGCTGTAGGGAGCGCCAGCCCTCGGGCGCGCGGGCGGGGGGCGCAGCGCCTCCGAAAGGCAGTCCGAGGCCCCCGCTAAGGGCAAGGCAGGTGGGGTTAGGCCGCCTGTATTGGTTGTCGGGCCCGAGGTGCCTGGACGCCGGTTCAGATGGCCGCGGCACGACTCGATTCCAGGCGGCCAGCCTTCTCGCTGGCGCCGCTGGCCGGGACCTTTCTGGCACACCCGCGGTGCGCCCTAAGTCCCTATCTGCACCCAAAATCCGGCCGGATTTTATTGGTATCGCCCGCAGGCCTTATTTAGACTAAACGCTACCCCGTGGGGCCATTTCTTCCCACGAGGGTCGAGCGCGTGTCCTGCAGGTGCCGCTACGGAACACGGTACCTTTCGCGCGCTGGCGCTTCTACTTCGGGAGCTGATGCTATGTCTCGACTTTCCATCTGCGGATCTGCCAAGCGCCAAAGCTGCGCCGGCGTGCAAGACGAGAGGCGCTTGCGCGGCGGAAGCCTTCCTCGAGTGCTCACCTGGTCGCTGGCCCTGCTCGTGCTGGCGACGACACCCGCGGCCTTGCGATGGGCGCAGGGTCAGGCAGGCGCTGCGTCGGGTGATGCCGCGGTCGAAGCGGGCGCGATCGAGAGTTTTGCCACTCCGCAAGGCAAACAATACTTCGCCGCACAGCTCACCGCACCCGCCAGCGCGGCCGCGGCGCGCGAGCACGATGTCGTGATTCTCATCGACACCTCCGCGAGCCAGATGGGGGACTACCGCGCCAAGGGGCTCGCGGCCCTCGAGGGTTTCGTGAAGCAACTCGGTGCGGGCGATCGCGTGCAGCTCTTCGCGGTCGACGTGAAGGCTGTTCCGCTGACTCAACAGTTCACCCCGCCGCAGAGCGCCGACCTCCGCGGTGCGCTTGCCAAGCTTGAGCAGCGCGAGCCGCTGGGCACCACCGACCTGGATGCCGCGCTGCACGCCGCGGCCGATGCGTTTGCCAGCGGAGACGCCGCGCGGGCCCGGAGCGTGGTCTATATCGGCGACGGTCAGAGCGCTGCCAATCTGCTCGACGTCGAGCAGCGCGGCGCCCTGGTCACCCGGCGGGTGGACGGGCGGATCGCGGGCTCGAGTTTCGCCATCGGTCCGCAGCAGGACAATCCCCTGCTCGCGGCGCTGGCCAATCAGACCGGCGGCATGCTGGCCGTTGACGGCGACAATGTTCCGCCCGAACAGGTCGCTGATTTCCTCGCGAAAGCGACTCAGGGGACGGTCGCCTGGCCGACCGCGGCCCAGCTCCCCGCCGCCTGGCAAGAATCGTACCCGGTCCGTGTTCCGCCGTTGCGGGCCGATCGTGAGACGGTGCTGATCGGTCTGGGAGATACGAGCCAACCGGTCGACGTCACGATCACTGCCGAAGTGAATGGCGAGGCGCAGCAATTCGCCTGGTCGCTCCCGGCCGCCCCGAGCGCCGTCCAGAATTCGTTCTTGCCGAAGCTCGTCGACTCGGCGCGCGCCGATCAGGGGCTCACGCTCCCGACCGTCGGCTCGGCCGCCTTGGCCGAAGTTCGCCGCGTGATGAACAATGCCACCAACGACCTGGGACTGCTCGCCAAGCAGGCGGTGGCCACCGGCGCGTTGGACCAGGCCGAGGCCCTGGCAGGCCAGGCCGAGGAATTCGATCCGCAGAATCCCGACGCCCGCGTCGTCCGCGCGGCCGTCGCCCGCCTGCGAGCGCAGCCCGGTGCGGTCTCTGCCGAAACTCCCGCCGCTGCCGCGCCGGCTGCAGCGGCCCCTGCCGCGGGCGATGACCTGCGGCTGGTGCGTCCGCGTCCCGCGGCCGAACCGGAAGACCCCCTCGAGCGCCGCGGCGCCTTCCTCGATCAAGTCGAGCGCGAGCGCCAGGTGCGTGCCGGTTTGTTCCAGGCGGAAGTGCAACAGGCGATCAACGGAGCCCGGCGGCTGATGGCCGACGAGCCGCAGGCGGCCATCGATCGGCTCAAGCTGACCATGGAGCATCTCCGCCGCGGCGGCCAGGATCTCGATGCCGGGTTGCGCAGCCAGCTGGCCAACCAGCTCGAAGCCGCGCTCCGCGAAGCGCAGCGCCAAAACACGATCAAGACCGAGATCGACATCCGCCAGGCCGCCTTGGTGGCCGCGGGCGAAGAGCAGCGGCGCCTCAACGAAGAACTGATGCTCCAGCAGCAGCAGGTCGAGAACGCCATGGCGCGGTTCAACGACCTGATCGATCGGCATCGGTACGGCGACGCCGAACTGGTGGCCGACTTCGCCTACGAAACGATGCCCAACTCGCCGACGACGGAGCTCGCCAAGTCGGAAGTGAACATGGCCAAGGCGGCCTACGAGATGATCGGCCTGCGATTGGCCCGCCAGCGCGGCGTCGTCGATACGCTCGCCTCGGTCGAGCGGTCGCACGTGCCGACGCCCGACGAACCGCCGATCATCTATCCCGATCCGGAAGTGTGGGACGCGCTCACGCAGCGCCGCAAGAAGTTTGCATCGGTCTCGCTGGAAAGTGCCAAGCCGGCCGAAGTTCGGATCCAGAAGGCGCTTGATGAGACGACGCAGATCGACTTTGTCGAGCAGCCGTTGAGCGACGTCATCCAGTACCTCGAGGATCTGCACAAGATCCAGATCGAGCTCGATGGCAAGGCGATGGAGGAGGGGGCCGCCTCGAGCGACACCCCGATCACGCGCAATCTGCAGAACATCACGCTCCGCTCCGCGCTGCGGCTGATGCTCAAGGACCTCGACCTGACCTATGTGATCGACGACGAAGTGTTGCTGATCACCACCGTGGAGGCCGCCGAAGAGCTGATGGCGACCCGCGTTTACCCGGTTGCCGACCTCGTCGTGCCCATTCAAAGCATGGGTGGCCGCGGCGGCATGGGCGGCGGCATGGGTGGCATGGGTGGCGGCATGGGCATGGGCGGCGGCATGGGCATGGGCGGCGGCATGGGCATGGGTGGCGGCATGGGCATGGGTGGCGGCATGGGCATGGGTGGCATGGGCGGCGGCATGGGCATGGGCGGTATGGGAGGCGGCATGGGGGGCGGCTTCTTCGACGTCCAGGACAAGCCGCTCGTGCTGAAGAAAGCCCGACCGGTCGCCCCCGCTGCCGCGCCGACCAATACCGCGACGAAAGTCGCCGCCGCGCCGACCGCAGCGGTTGCCAAGCCGGGGACCTCGACCGTCAAGGCGCCGGCCAAAGCGGCGCCCGCCAAGCAGCCGGTTGCGGGGCCTGCCAAGCAGGGGGCTGCGAAGGCCCCGCTGCCGCTGGAGGTTCGCGTGCAGGTTCCGGCGGGGGGTGATCCCACCGTCGTCTGGAACGATCACTTTGCCAATCATCGCGAACCCGGTCCCGTCGTGGCCGCGGCTGCCAAGCACCTGATGAAGGAAAAGAAGTTCGTCGACGTTACCGCTCTGCTCCGCGCCGCCATTCGCCACGGCCAGGCTCAGCCCTGGATGTACGAGGGAATGGCCCTGGCGATGCAGGCCCACGGCGACGCGCGCGACGATATCGAGCGGGCCTTGCTCTC
>JAEUIK010000486.1 GCA_016793185.1 Planctomycetaceae bacterium
GATAGAATTTGATTGATTGTGATCGATAAGTGTGGGATATTTTAGCAGCACGATGCTCGAATGGTGTCGGTTGAGGCACCTTTCACCGGCCCAGGAGGGTGGGGTCATGATCGCGGAAGAACGGCGTAATCGCTTGCTCGAGCTTATTCGGACCCGCGGGTTCGCGGCGCTCCCCGACCTTGCCGAGCAGTTGGCGGTTTCCGAATCGACGGTTCGTCGCGACTTAGACTTCCTGGAGGAAACGGGGGCGGCCAAGCGGACGCATGGGGGAGTGTTCTACACCGGAGCGACTCCCAAGCTTCCCTGGTTCGAGGAACGCGAGCCCGCTCAGTGGAGCAAGAAGCAGGCGATCGCAGCCCGGGCGGCCGAGCTGATCCAGGATGGCGACACGCTGCTCTTGGACGGCGGCTCGACGACCTACGAGGTCGCCCGACTGCTGATTGGCCGGCCCTTGCAGATTGTGACGAACTCGCTGCCCGTCGCGAACTTGTTCGCTTCGAGCCAGGCGAACGATCTAGTGTTTGTCGGAGGCTACATTTACCCACGAACCGGAGTCGCCCTCGGACCCTATGCCAACGCCATGCTGGCCCAGTTGAGCGTGCGCCGCACGATCCTCAGCGTCGGGGGCATCAACGAGCGCGGACTCTACAACAACAACCTGCTCCTGGTCGAAACCGAGCGGGCGATGATCACGGCCGCCGACGAAGTGATCGTCGTCGCCGACAGCTCGAAGTTCGGCCACCAAAGTTTGTCCCACCTGTGTGACCTGGCGACCGTCGACCGCCTGGTCGTTGACGACGCATTGAGTCCCGCCTGGCGCAAGAAGATCGCCGACGCCGGCGTGGAGTTGCATTTGGCGAAAGCCGCCGCCAGCGCCTCGGAAAGTGCCTGACCCATGAGCACCGCAACCAGCCCCGGCCAGCACCGTGTGGATCGAGAAATTGTCGAGCGCATCGTGCGCGAGATCGTCCTCCGCAGCGGTCCGGTGCGCCCGGAGTCGAAGTTGGTCGTCAGCATTTCTGCCCGGCACGTGCATTTGACCGACCAGGACGTCGAAACGCTGTTCGGTCCGGGCCGCACGTTGACGCCGGAAAAGGACCTCTATCAGGACGGCTTTTACGCGGCCGCCGAGACGGTGATGGTTGTCGGTCCGCGCCGCCGGATGCTCCCCAGCGTCCGCGTACTGGGTCCCACGCGCCCCTACAGCCAGGTCGAGCTCGCCTTCACCGATGGTATTTCGCTGGGGATCGACCTGCCGGTCCGTGCCAGCGGCAAGATCGACGGCACGCCCGGCTGCGTGCTGGTCGGCCCGCACGGCGTCGTCGAGCTCAAGCAGGGAGTGATCCGGGCCGAGCGACACGTCCACATGAGCCTCGCCGACGCCGCCCATTACGGCGTCCAGAACGGCGACTGGATGAGCCTCAAGATCGACGGCTCGTGCAGCACGATCTTCCGCGATCTGCTCGTGCGGGCTGACGCCACCAGCAAGCTCGAAGTGCATCTCGATACCGACGAGGGGAACGCCGCCGATCTGGAACATGCAACCAGCGTCGAGCTGCTGCGGCAGTAAGCGGAAAGCAGGCAGAGGGTAACCACGAAGACTCGCAGGGCACGAAGCAAGAGGGGAGTACGAAGAGCTTTCAGGAGTCGGCCTCTGTGAGGCCGATCTTCAAGCTCTTCTGTGGCCGGCCTCTCTGAGGCCGGCAAATCGCCGGAACGTCAAGAAAACATTCGCGAACGTCCGTTTCACTTTTTTTCGGGAGATTCAGGTATGGCCAAAGTGCTCGAAGCGCTCGGCATGATCGAGACCAAGGGGTTTGTCACCCTGGTCGAGGCCAGCGACGCGATGATGAAGTCGGCGAACGTCCAGTTCATCGGCTGGCAGAAGATTGGCAGCGGGCTGTGCACCGCGTTTGTCACCGGCGACGTGGCCGCCGTCAAGGCCGCGACCGATGCCGGGGCCGCTGCCGCGGGCCGGATCGGCGAAGTGATCGCCGTGCAGGTGATTCCCCGCCCGCACGAAGACATGCTCGTGGTGCTGCCGAATGTCAGCCGCGTGACCAAGTAACGCGGCGCCGCCAGTCGTCGGGAATACCGCTGCGTAAACCTGAAACGCGAGGCGAACCTTATGCCCAGTGCAAACTCAGCCAAAGAGAAAGAGACTCTCATGAACGACGCTATCGGATTGCTCGAAACCAAGGGCCTCGTCGCATTGATCGAGGCCACCGATGCCATGGCCAAGGCGGCCAACGTGCAGATCGTCAAGCAGGTGCAGATCGGCGGCGCCTATGCCACGACCATCGTCCGCGGCGACGTGGGCAGCGTGCGGGCGGCGGTCGAAGCTGGCGCCACGGCGGCCTCGCAGGTCGGCGAGCTGATCGCCAGCCACGTGATTCCCCGCCCGTCGGAAGGGCTGATCGAGGCCTACCTCAGCTAGTCCGCCCCGAGCGGACAGCGCTGGCGACGCAAGCAGGAGAGCCCTTGGCGGTGCGATGAAGATTCTCGTAGCCAATCTCGGTTCGACGAGCTTCAAGTATCGGCTGTTCGATATGGCCGATGAACGGCAGCTCGCGCGCGGAGGCGTCGAACGGATCGGCGCGCCCGAGAGTCGCACCTTCGTCGAGATCGGGGGAGAGAAGCGCGAAGCGACCGCCGCCGTGCCGGATCATGCCGTGGCGGTGCGCGAGTGCCTGGCCCAGCTCACGGCGCCAGGATTCGGCTGTCTCCAGGACGCCAGCGACGTGTCGGCCATCGGCTTCAAGGCGGTGCACGCCGGCTCGGCCGGTGGCGTCCGCCGCGTGGACGAGACCGTGCTGGCCGCCATGGAAGCGCTCAGCCCCACGGCCCCGGCCCACAACCCGCCCTATGTGAATGCGATGCGTCTGCTGGCCGAGCGGCTTCCCGAAATCCCCCTGGTGGCCGCCTTCGAGACAGCCTTTCACGAGACGATTCCCCTCCGAAATCGCACCTACGCGGTTCCCTGGGAGTGGTCGGAGCAGTACGACATCCGCCGCTGGGGATTCCACGGGGCGAGCCATCGCTACGTGGCAACGCGCGTGGCCCAGCTGCTCGGACGCGGCGACGCGCGGATCATCTCGTGCCACCTCGGCGGTTCGAGCTCGCTCTGCGCGATTCGCGCTGGCCAGAGCGTCGCCACCAGCATGGGCATGAGCCCGCAAACCGGCGTGCCGCACAACAACCGCGTTGGCGACTTCGATCCCTTTGCGTTGCCAGTCTTGATGCAGAAGTCGGGCAAATCGCTCGAAACGCTGCTCCAGGAACTGGCCAACCAGAGCGGATTGCTGGGACTGAGCGGCGTCAGCGGCGACGTCCGCGATCTGGAAGCGGCGGCCGCTGCCGGACACGAGCGGGCGCGCCTGGCGCTCGAGGTGTTTGTGTCGGCCGTGCGCCACTACCTGGGGGCCTACCTGGTGGAGCTGGGGGGAGCCGACGCGATCGCCTTCGCCGGCGGCATTGGCGAGAACGGCGCCAACACGCGCGCGGCCGTGTGTGCCGGCCTCGCGGAGCTGGGCATCGTGCTCGACCCGGCGGCCAACGCGGCCACGCGGAGCGAAGGTCCCATCCATGCCCAGTCGAGTCGCGTGCAGATTTGGGTCGTGCCGAGCAACGAGGAGTTGATCGTCGCCCGGCAGACCAGGGAGTTATTGGAAGCAGGCCGCTGAACCGGCTGGTGGGATCCACTCGCCAGCGTTTCGCCAAACCGAACAGTCAGGTCCGTCATGTTTATCGCCAAAGTCACCGGCAGCCTGGTTGCGACTCAAAAGGTCGACTCGATGGTCGGCAACAAGCTGCTGCTGGTCGAGCCGTATCGGGTCGACGTCGACGATCGCTCGCGCCTGAAGAGTACCGGCCGCACCTTCGTGGTGGTCGACTCGCTCGGCTCGGGGGTCGGCGACTACGTGCTGATCACGCAGGGCTCGAGCGCCCGCTTGACCCCGGAGACCAAGCAGCTGCCGGTCGACGCAGTGATCATCGGCATCGTCGACACCGTGCATCTCGAGCAGAGTTGCGTCTACAGCCGCGAAAAGAACGTCGGATAACGAGCACGATTCGCCCGCATTGCCCGGCCCCGCCCGCGGCCCGAACCCCCAATAGAAGCCCACCCCCATGCAAGCCACCGAAGAAATCGTCCGCAGCGTTGTCGAACAAGTGCTGGCCCAAATGCAGGGTGCGCCGCAGCGTGGCGTGCCGGCGGGGGCTGCCGGCCGGGGCTACCGCGGCCGGTTCGGCATCTTCCACGACGTCAACGAAGCCGTGGCCGCCGCCGGCGAAGCCTTCGAGCAACTCTCCGAGCGGACCATCGAGGACCGCAAGCGGATCATCGACCATGTGCGCCGCATCTCCATCGAGCAGTGCGTCGAGCTCGGCACGATGGAGATGCACGAGACCAAGATCGGTCGCCTCGTCCACAAGATCGAAAAGCTCAAGACGCTCGGCGAGAAGACGCCCGGGGTCGAGTTCATGCGCAGCGAGGTCTTCAGCGGCGACCACGGACTGGCCGTGATCGAACACGCGCCATTCGGCGTCATCGGCGCCATCACGCCCGTAACCCACTCGCTCCCGACCATCACGGGCAACGCCGTCAGCATGATCGCCGGCGGTAACACCCTGGTCGTCAATCCGCATCCCAGCGGCAAAAAGGTCGCCGTCGAGGGCGTGCGCCGCTTCAACGAAGCCATCTCGCGCGATCTGGGGATCGACAACCTCATCTGCGTGATCGCCGAACCGACCCTTGACACCGCCAATGCAATCTTCGGCCATCGAGGCATTGCCGTGATCTGCGTCACCGGCGGACCCGCCGTGGCGCGGGCGGCTCTCAACAGCGGCAAGCGGGCGATCGTCGCCGGTCCCGGCAATCCGCCGGTCGTGGTCGACGAAACGGCCGACCTCGATCACGCCGCGCGTTCGATCATTCAGGGGGCCTCGTACGACAACAACCTCCTGTGCATCGCCGAAAAAGAGATCTTCGTCGTCAGCCAGGTCTTCGACGCCTTCATGAAGGCGATGGACCGCGCGGGCGCCGCCCGGCTGTGTGCCAAGGAAGTCGACGCCCTGACTCGCGTGGCCATCACCCAAGTCGGCGAGGGCAACCACAAGCATGACGCTCCGGCGAAGGAGTTCCTGGGACAGGATGCGGCCGTGCTCGCCCGCGGGATCGGCAAGAATGTCTCGCCGCAGGTCGAGCTGCTGTTCGGCGAGACCGACGAAGCGAACCCGTTCGTGCCCGTCGAGCAGATGATGCCGTTCGTGCCGGTGGTGCGCGTCCGCGACGTCGACGAGGCGATCGCCAAGGCCAAGCACTACGAGCATGGCTTCCGCCATACGGCGATCATCCATTCGACCAATGTCCGCAACATGACCAAAATGGGCCGCGCGATGGACACGACGTTGTTCGTCAAGAACGGCCCCTGCATGGCGGCCCTGGGGTTGGGAGGCGAAGGCTACCTCTCGTTCTCGATCGCGACGCCGACCGGCGAAGGGGTGACCACTCCGCTCACCTTCACCCGCGAGCGGCGCTGCTCGATGATTGACGCGCTGCGGATCGTGGGACGCTAGCCGACCTCGCCCAGCACCGCTTAACCGAAGTACGAAACGAACATGAACCTGGCACTGGTCATCGGAACGGCGACGTCGACGGTCAAACACCGCTCGATGAACGGCGCCAAGCTGCTCATCGTGCAGCCGCTGGCGGCCGATGGCCGGAGCCCCGACGGCAACCCGCTGTTGGCGGTCGATCGGCTCGGCGCGGGACGCGGCGAGCGCGTGCTGCTGACCAGCGACGGCCCGCTGGTGCAAACGATGTTGAACGACGCGAACACGCCCGTGCGGTGGAGCGTCCTGGGAATCGCCGACGAATGAGTCACGGAGAGGTCGATGTCGAGGCCGTGGTGCGTGCCGTGATGGCGCGGCTGGCTGCCGGCACGGCTGGCGCGCAGCCGGCTGCCCCCGCGGCCAGATCGGGCGAGCTGACGTTGTTGGGACGGCTGGTGACCGAGCACGACCTGGCCGAGCAATTGACGAACGAAACAACAGTGCGCGTGGCCGCGGGAACGGTCCTGACTCCCTCGGCCCGCGATTATCTCAACGATCGAGGCATCAGACTGCAGCAGATCGACCAGGCAACGGCGCACCGGTCTGGCGCAAACGCCCCACGGCTGGTGCTGGGACTGGCGGAGACAAAGTTCGAGCCGAGCGGAACGATTGCCCAGTTGAAGCGCGACGGAATCGAGGTCGAACAGGTGGCACGCGTCGGACTGACGGGAGTTGTGGAGAACCTGGCGGACCGCGTACGCCGCGGAGGAGACCGAGCATTGCTGTTGACCGGACGCCCCGCCGCGGCCGCCTGCCTGGCGAACCGCAGCCCGGGAGTCCGA
>JAEUIK010000504.1 GCA_016793185.1 Planctomycetaceae bacterium
CCGGTCATCCGCCGCGCCAACACGAAAACGAGCACGATGCTGGCGAGATTCACCAGGAGCAGCCCGAAGTGAATCGCCCAGGCGGTCTGACCGAACAGGGCCTCGATCAGCGCGTACGTGAGATAGATCCCTGGCAACTTCATCGCGTACATCGACGCGTACGGTTTCTCGCCGGCCAGGATCAGCTGGCCGGCGTAGGCGAATTCGCCTTCGTCGCGTTCGAGCGGAGTGGTGAGGAATTCGACGCGCACCAGCGCGACCGCCAGCAGGCACGCCGCCAGGCCAAGCCAGGGGATGAGCCGCGTCCCCCGCGACGGCGCCTCGCTCGCGCGAGCTGGCGGCGGCGCGGCGACCTCGGGTTCCTCTCGCAGCACGGTCTCGTCGCCAGTTGCCATCGCCGCTCGCGTCCGCCAAACCGAAAACTCGCGCAGAAACTCCCGCCGCGGCGAATTTCGCCGGCCCGCGCCGCATTGTATCATGCGAGGATCGTGGATGCTGTCTCCTGGGCCATCCCGCCTGCCCGCCGCGATCGATCGTCCTACCTGAGGAGTGAAACCTTGGCCCTGTTTTCGAGTCTCACGAGGATCCTCCGCCGTTGGTCGTTGCGCTGGGCGTTGTTGTGCCTGCTAATGGCCGGTCCGCTTGCGCCCGCGCAGGCGGCCGAGCCCGCCGCGCCGACGGAACCGCGCCTGGCCGACGACTATGCGGGCGAGCTGCCGCGCGTCCCGGCGCACGACCCGGCCGCCGCGCAAGCGACGTTCAAGATCCGGCCAGGGTTTCAGCTCCAGCTGCTGGCTGCCGAACCCCTGGTTCACGATCCGGTGGCGCTCTGCTTTGACGAGCAAAACCGGCTGTTCGTCGTCGAGATGTGCGACTACTCGGAGCAAGACCAGGACTTCCTCGGCGTGGTGCGCCTGCTCGAGGATTCCGACGGCGACGGGCGTTACGATCGCAGCACCGTCTACTGCGACAAGCTCTCCTGGCCCACCGCCGTCATTTGCTGGCGCGGCGGGATCTTCGTCGGCGCCGCGCCCGATATCTGGTACTTCCGCGACACGAACGGAGACGGCCGCGCCGATGAACGGCGCAAAGTCTTCACGGGCTTCAGCCGGGGCAACGTCCAGGGCATGCTCAATAGCTTCTGCTGGGGACTCGATCACCGCATTCACGGCTCGGCCAGCTCGGGCGGGGGCGACATCCGGCCCGCCGATCAGCCCACGGCCCAACCCGTCTCGGTGCGCGGCCACGACTTCGCCTTCGATCCCGAGACGCTCGAGTTCGCGGCCACGACCGGCGGCGCCCAGCACGGCATGTGCTTCGACGACTGGGGGCATCGTTTCGTCTGCTCCAACAGCGATCACATCCAGTTGGTGATGTTCGAGGATCGCTATCTGGCCCGCAATCCGGTTCTCGCGCCGCCGGCGAGCCGGATCAGCATCGCCGCCGACGGGCCGCAGGCCGAAGTCTTTCGCATCAGCCCCGTCGAGGCCTGGCGCGTCGTCCGCACCCGGCTCCGCGTATCGGGGCTCGTCCCGGGGCCCGTCGAAGGGGGGGGGCGCGCGGCAGGCTACTTCACCAGCGCCACGGGCGTGACGATCTTTCGCGGCGACGGCTGGCCAAGCGCCTATCGCGGCAACGCCTTCATCGGCGACGTCGGCAGCAACATCGTGCATCGCAAGACGCTCGAGCGCCAAGGGCTGGAATGGGTCGCGCGGCGGGCCGACGAAGGGGTCGAGTTTCTCGCTTCAAGCGACAACTGGTTCCGTCCGGCTCAGTTTGCCAATGCTCCGGATGGCACTCTTTACATCGCCGATGTGTATCGCGAAGTGATTG
>JAEUIK010000707.1 GCA_016793185.1 Planctomycetaceae bacterium
CCCTCATCTTGCGCGACGCGCGTGCCAAGGGCACTCAGCGTTTCGATCAACTGTGCCGGCTGAGCGACATCGCACAGCGTCGGAGGCTCGTTCAACTTCGCCAGGGCGGTCAAGAGTCCTGCCACGACGCCGTGCTTTCGCTCGGCGCCCCGCAAGGCCTCGATCAACTGCTCCAGGGGCTCTGTGGCCGGCAACTCGGGGGGAGGCTGCAAGGGGGTCGTGGCCGCGACCTCGGCTGCGTGGCGGGCGAACTGCTGGGCACGCACTCGCAGCTCTGCGGCACAGAGTTCGGCGGCGGCGAGACGCGCTGCGTCGCTACGCAGCTCCGCATGGGTCGCCTCGACCAGCTCTAACCGTCGATCCAGCTCGATCGCCGGCTCCAACAGCCCCAGCTCCGCGTCGAGCTGCTTGGATTCGCCATCCAGGCGAACCTTCTCGCGCTGGGCCTCGGCCAGTTTCTCCTTGTGACGCTTCTGGATCTCGATCAGGCGACTGACGTCCGAAGACGAGGCAAAGAACTTCGCCGCATTGCCCGGGGAGCTTCCCAGCAGGAAGATGGGCGCCTTCTGGATACCGAAATGGACGTCGAAGTCGGCGTCGCTGCCGGCATCGACCTTCGGCAGTCGCAAGGCCCGATGCAGCTCGTCGGGGAGGCCGCTCCCCTTGAGGCGATCGAACGTCTGGCCGTCGATCACATAGCTGGGAGAGTTCTTGCGGCGCCATTCGATGCGATGGCCATCGTCGGTCTCGACCTTGACGGAGCATTCCTTGGCGCCGTGCCTGAGGACGTAGGTCGAGTTCTCGTTGTGGCAGAGTATCTGCAATGCCGCGACGACCGCGCTCTTGCCCACGTTGTTCGGACCAACCAGCACCGTCAGCCCCGCCGCCGGCTCGATCACCGTGTGGGCGTGCGACATGAAGTTGGTGAGTTCGATGCGGGTGATCATCGAGCCGGCCAGTTCCGGGGTGATTGGTGCGCAGTGGGGATGCTGTTCCGATCGATTCCGATTGAGGCTGTCCGGGCGTTCGTACATTAGCCCGACGCGCCAGCGAGGGACACCAGCATCGGCGTAGCTGTTCGCGTCCCGCGCTTGCGCTGCGGGCTAGTATTTCCGCCGTCAGCGCGCGTTCTCAATCTCGGACAGACTCCGCCCCCATTATGGGAATCAGGACGCCTGCTGAACAGGTGTGCGCTGTACCGAGGCGGCCGGCTCAGCCGGCCGCGGCGTCCAAGCGGGCTTGCTCTCGGCGAATATGTCGCGGCGTGAAGAGCAGAGCCGACGCGATCAGCAGCAAGGCGACCACGGCGTAGATGACCGCCGTATAGGCCAGGGCCTCGCTCATGGGCGTTCCCTTGTCGACGGCTCGCCCGAGCAGCCAGGCCCCGACGCCGCCGCCGCTCCAGCCGACCAGATTGGCCAGCCCGACGGCCGAACTCCGTCGGGCGGCAGGCACGACCTCGTAGATCGCAGGCCAGATGTTCGAGTCGTACATTCCCTTGCAGACACCCAGCAGCGACAGCCCGACGACCACCAGCGGCAGCGAACCGGGCAGGGTGCAGAGCAAGAGCATGGGGATGCCGCCAAGAATTCCCAGGGCCTGCACGCCGGCCCGCCCGCCGAGCCAGCGCTGCCGGAAGCGATCGGCGAGCACTCCGCCGGCGATTGCGCCGAGAATGGCGCCAACTTGAATGGGGACTGTCCCAATCACTCCGGAGTAACCGAGACCGATCTCGAACTTGCGCATCACGTAGGTCGTCAGCCAGGCGTAGAGAATCGCGGCGACGGTATTCGCCCCGACGAATGCCAGCAGCAGGCAAGCCGAGGCGGGGGACGAGAGCGTCGACACGACAAATTGCAGCCAGGGGACGTGCTGTTCGGCGGATTCGAGGCCCGCCTCGCTGGCGGCGAGGCGCTCGGCCTGATTGCGGGCGGGCTCGCGGAGCATCCACATCAAGACCAGCCCCAGCAAGATGCCCCCGCCGCCAA
>JAEUIK010000544.1 GCA_016793185.1 Planctomycetaceae bacterium
GTTCGACGTCGACTTGCAGCAGACGATCCTGCAGAGCACGCAGCCTCCTGCCGGCGAGGTGCTGCTGCCGCCGGCCGGAAGTGCAGTCGCGGCGTCGACCAGCCGGGGGGGACGCGCGCGGGAGTCAGGGGGCAGCCTGGCCGGAATTCTCCCCCTCCCCCCAGGATCCGGACCGGCGCCATGGGGAGCCGGCACGCTTGCCGGACGCACCGCACCGGGCAACCCGGCGCGTGCCGCGGGTCTGTACGGAACCCCTCACGAGCTTCGCCTGGACCTTTGTCGCATCGTTCCTTCGCGGCGCAGCGTGGCCCGCGCGCGGGGAGTGACCAGCGCCGCGGCGCTCGAGTTGCGGACGGTGTTTTATGCGCTCGCGCGTCCGCTGCCAGCAGAGCGCAGCCTGCCCGGCGCGCCGACGCACAGCGGGGAGGCGTTGATTCGCTATGAGACCGGCTGGCTCGAATCCCCCGCCGCACCCGCGGTTGCCCAACCCGCCGGCCTCCCGTCGTCGTCGCAGGATCAGTTGTTCGAGGAATTCTTGGCGCTCGAAGACCGCTACGAGGCGGCCCAGCGCGAGACCTCCGGTGCGGCGCTGCCGTCGTTGGTAGTCGAGGAGTTCTCGGTCGCGCCTGAGGTGGCGGGTCTGGAGTTTCGCTACTTCGATGGCATTCAGTGGCTCGGGAGTTGGGATAGCGCGGCGGCCGGCGTCCTCCCGCACGCCGTCGAGATCGTGGCGACGCTACGCCCGGTGCTGTCGCAGCGCGCGGCGCGGGCGGCCGAGCTGGCCGCGGAGCGGGATGGCGCCCTGGAGTCGCAGTACCCGGTGTCGCGTCTCGTCGTGCAATTGCCCTTGGGTGGCGAACCCCGGCCAGCAGACGCGGGGGCGACCGCTGCGAGCGACTTCTCGGCCGGCGGCCCCGGCGCGGCCCCCGACGATTCCTTCGCTCCTCCGCGAGGCATGCCATGAAGCGCCGCGCGGGATCCGCACAGGTCAGACGCCGAGCGCGTTCGCTCCGCCCGCGCTCGTGGCGCGCCGGCATGGTGCTCGTGTTGGTGCTGATCGTCGTGGCCATGTTGACGCTGGCGGGCTACTCCTTCAGCGAGTTGATGTTCATCGAGCATAAGGGAGCGCGTCTGGCAGGCCGGCGATTGCAGGTCCGCGCCGTCGTCGAGTCGGCCGCCGAGGCGGTCACCAGCTACCTCAGTCAGACCCGCGAACTGCAAGCGGCCGTCGGGGGGCATGTCGATAATCCCGAGTATTGGCAAGGCGTGCTGGTGCTCGACGATCCGCACGCCGGGCAGGGGCGCTTTTCGGTGATTGCCCTGCCGGAAACGAACGCCGAACCGGCGGCGCCGCGGTTTGGCCTGGCCGACGAATCCGCCCGGCTGAACCTGCACGCCCTGCTGGCGTGGGACCAGCGCGAACCGGGGGCCGGGCGCTACGCCTTGCTGCAGCTTCCCGGGATGACGGCCGAGATCGCCGATGCGCTGCTCGACTGGATGGATGCCGACGACGCCCCGCGCGAATCAGGGGCCGAAAGCGAGTACTACGATCGGCTCGAACCGGCGGTGCGTCCGGCGAACGCCGTCCCCACGGTGCTCGAAGAATTGCTGCTCGTTCGCGGCGTGACGCACCGCCTCCTCTTTGGCGAGGATGAGAATCGTAACGGCATGCTCGAAGCGGGCGAGCAGCAGCACGCGAGCGCAACGCTCGCGCTAACGAGCGGCGATGCCGCGCCGCAAGGCTGGAGCGCGTACCTCACCCTCTTCAGCGCCGAAGCGCAGCGCGACGAATTCGATCAGCCGCGCATCAATCTCAACAGTGACGATCTGCCCAGTCTGCACCGGGCGCTCGCGAGCGCCTTTGACCCGGGGCTGGCGGACTTCGTGATTCACTACCGCCAGTTTGGTCCCGTGCCGGCCCGCGCGCCGAGCGGGACGACGCAGATTCCTTCGGCGACGCTCTCGTTGCCGGGCGCGTTTCGCCTGGCGTCGCCGTGGGATCTGATCGGCGCGACCGTGAGCTTGCCCACCAAGCCAACCCCGACGCTGATCAACTCTCCCTTAGGCGAGCGGCGCGACGCACTGCGGCAATCCTTGCCCAAGTTTCTGGATCGCGTGACGACGACCTCGGCTCCCGCAATCATCGGACGCGTCAACGTGAACGAAGCGCCGCGCGAAGTGCTGGCCGGCGTGCCGGGGCTCGATCCGGCGATCGCGGCACAGATCGTCTCGCAGCGTCCGCTGCGGCACAGCGGCGACGCGACGGAGGCCGACCCGCTGCGGCGCCACGCGGCCTGGCTCGTCCTGGACGACGTGATCGACCTGGCCCGCATGCGCGCGCTCTGGCCCTATCTGACTGGCGGGGGCGACGTCTACCGGGCCCAGCTGGTGGGGTACCTGGATCGTCCGGCGCCGGCCGAACGGGTCGAAATCGTGGTCGCAGCTACAACCCGCCCTGCTCGGGTGGTATCCTGGAGGGACCTGCGGGGACTGGGCGCCGGCTACTCGCCCGAGTTGCTGATGAGCACCCTCCCCGGCACCCGCCGTGAAATGATCCCGCACCCCTAGGCTGGCCGCGTGCCGGCTCCCGCCTGGCCGCTGCCCCGGCCAAGACAGCAGCATGCCCCGAATTCTCGCGATCGAATGGGACGCGCAGGAGGTGCGATTCGCCGTTGGCAATAGTCAGCGTGGGGGAGCGCTGCGCATCGAACAGGCGGGCACGGGGCGCTTGCCGGAGCTCGCCGAGGGAGAGCGGCGCACGGCCGGCGAAGTGGGCGACGCGCTCCGCGCGGCCCTGGCGGAAGCCAAAGTTCGCACCACGACCGCGCTGGTCGCGGTCGGCCGCACCACGGTCGAATTGCGGCAACTCACGCTGCCTCCCGCGCCCGAGGAGGAACTGGCCGAGCTCGTGCGGCATCAGGCCGCGCGCGAGTTCACCTCGAGCGGCGAGGGAGCGGCGCTGGATTTTGTGCCGGCCTCGCCCGACAGCCCCGCGGCGCGCGTCGTCACCGCAGCCGCGCTCTCGGAACCACAGCTCTCGTTCACGCACGAAGTCTGCAAACGAGCGAAGCTCAAACCGCGGCGCATCCTGCTGCATTCGTTCACCGCCGGGGCGTGGCTCTTGCGCCGCGCGCGCGAGCCCGTGGTACTGCTGGTGGACCGTGCGGAGGACGACACCGATCTGACGGTGTTGATCGACGGCAAGGTGTTTCTCTCGCGCACGGTGCGCAATGCCTCGCGCGCGCTGGATGCGGAAGCTGCCGCCGGAGAGGCGGCGGGGGACGAGAACCTGCTGGTGGCCGAGATTCGCCGCACCGTCATCGCCGTGCAGAATCAGGCGGGGGGCGGCACCGTCGCGGCCATCTATGTTGCGGGCGGCGACGCGGAGAGCCGCGAGTTGGCCCGGCAACTGCAAGGGGAGCTGGCGACGCCCATCGAAGTGTTCGACCCCTGGAGCGACGTAGCGCTCGGCCCGGCCCTGGTCGGCGCGCTGCCTCCTCGCGCGGAGCGCTTCACGGCGGTGCTGGGGATGCTGGCGGATGAGGCCGAGGGGCGTCCGGCCGGACTCGATTTTCTCAATCCCCGGCGCAAGCCCGAGCCGGCGAATCGCCGCCGGCTGGTGGGTGCCGGCGTGGCCGCGGCGGTCGTGGCGGCCTCGATCGGACTGTACTTTGCCTGGGAGAAGTTTGCCGAGGTGGGAGACCAGATCGCGCGGCTCGAATTGCAGTCCAAGCAGCTCGATCAGCTCGTCAAACGCGGCGCCGAGAAGAAGGCGGCCGTGGCGTCGATCGAGGAGTGGAGCCTGGGGGACGTGGTCTGGCTCGATGAGTTGCGCGACCTGGCGCTGCGCTTTCCGCAGCCGCGAGACGGCGTGCTTCTGCGGATGACGCTCGCGGCGCGCCCCACCGGCGGCGGGACGGTCGAACTCGAGGGACTCGTCCGCGATCCCTCGATCGTCGGCCGGATGGAAAGCCAGCTCCGCGATGAGTATCACGAGATCAACACGCGGCGCGTGCAAGAGAGCGTGCAGGGAAAGACGAACACCTGGAAGTTCGATTCGACGCTTTCCGTCTCGCGGCGTTCGAAGGACGATTATCTGGCCTACCAACCGGTCACGCCAACCGCGCGGCCCGCGCCGCCAGCGAGCGCGCCGCCGGCTGCCGGCGCGCCTCAACCGCGAGGCGCCCGCTGATGGCCATGCAAAAACGCGAAAAGGTGCTGGCGGGGGTCGTCGGGCTGTTGGTCCTCGGCTTTGCCGGCAACTGGCTCTTCCAGCAGGCCCTGCAGGGACCGCTCAACGCCCGCTACGAGCGGATCACGAAGCTCAAGAACGATATCGCCCGGAAAGAAAAAGAACTGCGGCTGGCCCAGCAAGCCGGCAAGAAGCTCACAGCCTGGCAGCGGCAATCGCTGCCGCGCGATCCCGAGGTCGCGCGCTCGCTGTACCAGGAATGGCTGCTCGACGAGGTGAGCCGGGCCGGTTTCAAACTTCCGAATGTCGACTCGGGACAGGCGACCGCCAAGAAGGGGGCCTACCAGCGGATCGCGTTTTCGGTCCGGGGGCAGGCGACGCTCGAGCAACTGACGCGCTTCCTCTACGACTTTTATCGCGCGAATCATTTGCATCAGATCCAAAGGCTGAGCATCAATCCCGTCGCCAACTCGCCCGAGCTCGACCTGTCGCTGTCGATCGAAGCGCTGATCCTGCCGGACTCCGATCGCAAGGATCGACTGAGCACCGAGCGGTCGACGCGGCTGGCCTCGGAGGCGCTCTCGGACTATCGCGTGCTGGTCGAGCGGAACTTTTTTGGCCAGGGGGCGGGAGATTACGACGCGGCCGATTTTGCCCAGTTGACGGCTATCACCGACGTCGACGGCGCGCCGCAGGCCTGGTTCAAGCTGCAAACCAGCGGCGAAACGCTCCGGCTCAGCGAGGGGCAGAGCTTCGAAATCGGCCAGTTCCGCGGCACGGTCGCCGAGATTCGCCCCCCGGACCTGATCGTGGCCAGCGACGACCAAAGGTGGCTGCTGACGCTGGGCGAGAACCTCAGTCAGGCCACCGCGCTGCCAGCAGATTTTTGATGGCAGTCCGGCCTGGCGCCGGCCCCGAACCGGGAATCTGCTAGCACTTTCGCCCGCCGCGCGGTGAATTCTCGCTCCCGCAGCAAAAAGGCTGGAGAGCTGCGCAAGCTTTTCCGATCAATGAGGCCGGGCGGATCCTGCGCGTCAGCGTTCGGGATCCGTGCGCAAGCGTTTGGCCGCGGGGGGGTGCCCGTCGGTCCGATCATCACACGTGAATCGTCAGCGTCTGCTTTTGATTCTTACAGCGCCCGCGGCCTGCTGGCTGGCGGTGATTGGCGGTAGCGCTGCGTCGGCCGCCGACGCAACCTATGTCAGCTATCCGCTGCGCCACGCCGCGGCCGCCGATCTCGAACCCACCCTGAATGGGCTGCTCGGCGCCGATGCGCAGCAAACGCGCGTGGTGGTGGATGTGCGGGCGAACCAACTGCTGGTGAGCGCGCCTCCGGCCGTGCATCGCCTGGTCGCGCAGCTCATCGCGCGGCTTGACCAGCCCCCCGCCAAGGCCCAGCCCCCCGCGTGGAGCCCTGCCGGCGTTGTTCCGGCCGGAACCGGCCCGCAGCCGGCACTTCCTGCCGACGATCGGTACGTGCAGCGCACTGTTGGTCTGCGAAACGCCACAGCAGCAAACATTGAGGCCCTGCTCCGCGAACTTCTCGGTGCTCGCCTGCAGCCGCGCACGAGTCGAGGCACGGGCCTGACCG
>JAEUIK010000590.1 GCA_016793185.1 Planctomycetaceae bacterium
CGCGCGCCAAGGCGCTCGTGGGGCGCTGGCAGTGCAGGCGCCTCGATCGTCCTCATCGCCACGACGGCTTGCGCACGCTTGCCGCCGATGCGTCGTGTCGCACTAAACCCGTCTGGCTACCGCCAGGGATTGTAATCCGTCTCGTGCCGATCAAGCTCGCGAATCATGGCCATCCACTGGAACGGGTAGCGCCCCGGCTGCGACAGCACCGAGCGCGATTGCCGCGCGATCTCGGGGGCGACGACCTGCAGCGGGCGTTGCGTGGCCAGCGCCCGGAGATTGACCGCGCAGGTCCGCTCCATGTCGATCATGTCGATCAGCGCCTGCTCGATCGTGCCGGCGCAGGTCAACAGCCCGTGGTTGGCGAGAATCAGCGCCCGGCGATTGCCCAAGGCGTTGACGATCCCATCGGCCTGTTCCGACTCGATGACGACGCCGGTGTACTCCGAATAGACCGCGTGATCTTCGAAGAACGAGCAGCCCGTCTGGTCGAGCGGCTCGAGCTCGGCGGCCAGTGCGCTATAGGCCGAGCCCGCCGGCGGATGCGTGTGGCAAGCGCAGTTGACGTCGGGCCGGGCGTGGTGAATCGCCGCATGGATGCAAAAGCCGGCGTAGTTGATCATCACGCCGCCGTCGATGATCTCGCCGTGGCGATTGACGAGCACCAGGTTGTCGGCGGTCACTTCCTTGAAGAACATGCCGAACGGGTTGACCCAGAAGTAATCGGGGGCGCCGGGAACGCGCATGCTGATGTGCCCGGCCAGGCCATCGTCGAGCCCCAGCCGCGCCAGCATGCGGTAGGCGGCCGCCAGCTTGACGCGTTCCTCGCGGGCCTCGGGCGTGTTCGCCAGGGCGATCACCCGCTCGCGCTCGGCGGCGTCATTCGAAACTCGCTCGTGCAAGATGGTGCTCGGGTCGACGGTCGTCATCGGGTGGTTCCCCCAAGAGGAAGTGTGTGAGTGAGATCGAACCGGGGCGGCGGAGTACAATGCCGATCGCGCCGACCGGGTGGCGACCGTTAAACCTCGGCCCCCCAGGGCTCCGGCATTCCGCGCCGTGGGCCTCCGCCGGTAAGTGCGCGGGCAGCCGAGTGGCTCGCTGGCATCGTACCGCACCAATCTCGGGCCGGCAATGAAGTTGCGCACTCGTGCGGACGGACCGAGTGCCCCACCTTCGGTCGGCGGAGTCAGCGACCCGATCGTCCCTTGCCCCCACTCGTCACACCGCCGCGAATGCAGCCCTGCAGCCGCCGGAAGGGGTCCCCTGGGCCGCCTCTGATACGCGGGTTCCGCTGCGTCAAAACGGACCGGTCAAAGCGTCTTTGCCGCGCCCTTCGGCCTGCTGGATCGGGGCCCGTTGGTGGTGGGCCCCACTCTCGCCCGCGCGGGGCCACTTCCCGTCGAGCGCCCCGGACGGAATCGGGGTGGGTACCCCGGACCGCCGGGGAGGGGAAACGGCGCGTGCCGCGGCTGGCCTGGGAAGTTCAAAAATTTCTTGACAGGGCAGTGGGTTACGTTAAGATCGGCGGTGTAGGGAGCTAGCCAGATCTCGTCGGAAATCCGTACGAGGAACCGGGCAAACTCGAGAGCGACCGGGCCGAATTCTTCCGCAATGGGCCGCGGCGTTCCGCAGTTTTCCGGCGCACCTCTTCGTATTGTCGCGAGCATCTGGTGTCGCGCCGCGGGTAGCTGACGGCGTCGATTCTCTTCGAGTTTGCCAGTTCGTGGCACGTACATCAGTCGAATTCAAGCACGGATCGAATTCCGGCGAAGACTTCCCATCCTCTTGAACCGTCAACTGGGTGCGAAAGTTTCGGCAGATCGCGGTGATCGGCAAGCCAGTGCCGGGCCGCTCGGTTGTGCGAGGGCTGAGCGACCGCGTCGAAGCGACGACGGCTATGCGACGAACGACGGCGGGCCAACATGATCGTGTGATGCAGTTTTGATGGGGACTTCATACTCGTTTGTATCTGTCCGGACACAGGAAGAGACTTCGTGGAAGCCGGCCGCTGGGCAGGCACTGGGGTCTCCAGCACTCATTGAAGAAGGTTGAACATTATGGTGCGCAGACCTAGTCGCGTGGGATTCACGCTGGTAGAGCTGCTGGTGGTGATCGCCATCATCGGCATCCTGATCGCTCTGTTGCTCCCGGCGGTCAACGCCGCGCGGCAGGCGGCCTGGAAGGCACAATGTGCCAATAACTTGAAGCAGTTGGGCCTGGCCTTGCAGAACTATCACAGCGCCCTGGGATCGTTCCCCGCCGGCCAGACGTACGGCAGCTACTTCGATCCGCCGTCGTTCACCGAGCAGGACCTCGGAAGCGTCGGGTTCTACAACAACGTCTTCGCCTCGCTGCTTCCGTACATGGAGCAGGCCCAGGTCACCGCCCTGTACGTGCCGAACCGCTCGTGGCAGGACCAGGCCCGGATGATGGACGCGGTCATTCCGACCCTGATCTGCCCCTCGAACGGTAACAAGACGAACCCCGCTTCGGAGCCCTTCATCGAGGACTTCGTCACGCAGGTCAACAGCGGCTCGAGCGACATTCCCGCTCCCGCCTTCCCGCTGCCGACCCGGATGGGCGTGACCGACTACATCGCCTGCAAGGGAGTCAATGACGCTTGGTGCGCCTTCCCGTTCTACCTGGTGCAGCCGGCCGACATCACGGCCAGCACCGCCTACTTCTCGACTCGCGAGCGCGGTATGTTCGACCTCTCGCTTCCCAAGGAATTCGATTTCCCGGGCGGACCGTTTGCCTGCAAGGAGTCGGACATCGGCGACGGTCTGAGCAACACGATCGCCTTCGGCGAAGGTGCGGAAGGTCCGAACTGGCCCCTCAACCGCCGCTCGCTGGCCTGGGGCGACACCACCGGCGATCCCCAGATCCTCGGCTACCCGCCGAACATCAACGACCTGACCCGCTACTACCCGGCGTACCAGTTCTGGCATGCCCCCCCGAATCTCCATCAGCTGGCTGAAGCGGGCGTCTACCTCGGTAGCGTTTTCGGCTGCACGATGGAGAAGCTCAACAAGAACCCGGTCACCCACACGGTGATTCAGGTTGGGGCGGTCGATCTGCTCAATTGCCAGGCTTCGGTCGACTGGGACGGCACGTCCACGGCCGACGCCGACAATGACGGCGTGATCGACGGCATCCACAACGGTCGCCCGGATAGCGGTCACCGTACCAGCAATTTCCGCAGCGATCACAAGGCGGGGGGCAACTTCCTCTTCGCCGACGGTTCGGTGCAGTTCATTACCGACAGCGTCGAAGCTCGCGTCTACCGCGGGATGTCGACCATTCAAGGGAGCGAGCCGGTCCGCGAAGTTCCTTGATGAACTGAGCGTCTGACTCTGTCCTGATGTTGCTTCCTCGAGCCTGGGTCGCGAACACGTTCGCGGCCCAGGCTTTCTTTGTTGCCGGCCAGCGTCCAGCGTCGCAGAAAAATTGTCACAACTCCGCCGGCATCCGCTTGGCGAAAGCCCCCAAAGGGCTTACGATTTACGGCTCACCGTCGGATTCGCCGATGGTTCATTCGCCGGGGTACGATGTTTTCAACGAGCGCTCGCCGGGGCTTGGGTTCGCAGCATGCGGCCCGGGACTTCCGGTGTTGGCGTTTTCAGAAACTAGTTCGACCGTACTTTCTGACTAGGGAACACCAGCAATGAAGCGGATCTTGCAAGTCGTTGTTTGTGCCGTCGTGATCGGATTGAGCGCCGCCGGGTGTGGTGGCTCGAAGGCTCCTCCCCCGGGCGCCCGCGGAGACGCCGGCCCGCTGATTCAGGAACTCCTGACGAAAGCTAACAACAAGAAGCTCCGCTCGTCCGAGCGCGGCGCCGCGATCATCGCCCTGGGGCGCTTTGGCGCCGAAGCCCAGGTCGCCCTCAACGACCTCGAGAAGATCGCTGCGTCGGAGAAGGACAAGACCCTCAAAGAGAAGGCGACTCTTTCCATCAAGCGGATCAAGGGCGAAGAGTAGCGCCCGGCAGGGTCGGGGCTTGGGACCGCGAGTGGCGAGCCGCAACGGTTCGCCCCTTGCGGTCGCACTGGCCGCTCGGGTTGCGCTAACGTCTGAGGCCGCTGGCCTTGATCGCGAGCCGCCGGCCCGCGCCAACTCTCTCGGGAAATGCCCTCAGCACGCGCGGCCAGCGACGGAAACCGCGTGGTTTACGCCGTGCGTCAAATATTTTTGACACCCCCTCCCAGGGGCATTACCATCTGGAGGTGGGTCGTTCAGGTTGAACGGCAGCCTGAGGTTACGTCGAGCGCAGCGCCCGGTGAGAGGGAGGCCGCGGCGACGTGATCTCGAGCGACGCGATCGCGAGTTGTCCCGCAGGGATGGACCCGCGGTCGCAAGGTTTGGGCGCCGCTGACCGGAACACCTCCTGCTCGATATCTCGCCGAAGTGGAGTCCGCGCTGGAGCGCGACGGGCACCTTGACGAGAACTCGGGCACGCGTGCATGCCTTCGCAGAACGAACGGACGGGTTCGGCACCGCCGACAGAGGTTCGGTGTCGGGCTGGTTCGTTACCCGCCTTTTGAAAACCTGCTTGGTTCCCGCGCCCACCGACAGGCGCACCCGGCGACAAGTGCAACGAGGCGATCGACGGTTCGCCGCGATGCCGCACAGGTTCGCCGGCGGCTGTCGATGAGACCTTCCCGGCCGGTCGAGAATAGAGGGAGTTGCCTGGCCCGATGAGACGCACTCTGGCAATCACGTTGGCCTGCGCTAGCTTGCTGGCGTCGGGCCGTCCCGCGGCGGCGCAACCGCCGGTCATCAACTTCGCTCAGCCGGCGGCCATCGTGCCGGGGGTGGCGACTGACGTCACTTTCTTCGGCGGGAATCTGGCCGGGGTGACGGGCTTCTGGAACGAGCTCGGCGCCAGCGCCGAGTTGACGCCTGGCGTCGAGAACAACGGCGCCGCGGCCGACCGCGTGACCTACCGGTTGCTGGTCCCCGCGGATGCGGCAGTGGGGATCGGCGGCTACCGCGTGGCCACGGGGCAGGGGATCGCCAACGTCCGACTGCTGATGATCGACGACCTGCCGACGGCGCTCGACAACAGCGCGAACAAATCGCTCGAAGCGGCGCAGCCGATCACGCTCCCGACCGCCATCGACGGCGCCTGCGAGGCGGAAAGCTTCGACTTTTACAAGTTCACCGGCGTCGCGGGCCAGCGTTTGAGCGTCGAGGTCGTGGCCCGTCGCCTCGGCTCGCCGCTGGATCCCGTCATTCGCTTGCTCGACGCCAATGGCCGCGAGCTCGCTTACAGCGACGACGAACCTGCGCTGGGGGCCGACAGCCGCTTCGCATTGCAGCTGCCCGCCGATGGCGATTACGTGCTCGAGATCCGCGACATTCGCTACCAGGGAGGCGGAAACCATCGCTACCGCATCCGCCTGGGGGATTTCCCGCTGGTGACGGTTCCCTACCCGCCGACCGCGCAGCTCGGAACTGTCCCGCAGTTGGCGATTGGCCATGCCGCCAACGACCTGACCGGCGCGGCACGTTTGCTGGTCGAGCTGCCGGTGCCGGCCGATCCCGCCCTCCGGCAACTGCGCGTCGGCGTGCGCTATCCGCACGGGACCGGCACGGCAGCTACTCGGCTGGCAGTCAGTCCGCGCGAGGAGTCGATTGAATTCGAGCCGAACGACACGCCCGAGACGGCTTCGCCGGCCCGCCTGGGAGGCGGCTGGAGCGGGCGCTTCGAGAAAGCGAAAGATCGCGACTTCTTCCAGTTCGAGGCGCCGGCGGGAGCGCGGTTCCGCTTCGTCGGACAGACGCGCAGCCTGGGCTCCCCCACCGACCTGTTCCTCCGGCTCTACAAGGCGGACGGCGGCCTCTTGGCCGAAGCGGACGATGCCGAGACGGACGAAGGGACGCTCGACCACACCTTTGCCGAGGCGGGAGTCTATCGGCTCATGGCCGAGGATCTGCATCGCCGGGGAGGTCCCGAGCACGTCTACCGCATCCAGGTCGAACCGTATCAGCCGGGCTTCACGTTGGCGCTGGAGAGCGACAAGTTCGATGCTCCCCAGGGGGGCGTCTTCGTGGCGAAGGTGACGGCTGGACGCCGCGACTACAACGGTCCCATCACCCTCTCGGTCGAAGGAACCCCCGAGCCGCTGCGCGTGGCCGGCGAGGTCATTCCCGAAGGCAAGAACGAAACGGTCTTGAATGTGACGCTCCCGGCTGGCCTGGCCGCCGGAAGTTGGCACCCGTTGAAAATCGTTGGCCGCGCCAAGATTGGCGAGCAGGAGTTCGCCGCCACGGCCAGCACCGCGGGAGCGCTCCGCGGACAGTTCAACGGACTTCCCTATCCGCCCGATTCGCTGGACGGGGCGGTCGGGCTCGGAGTGGGCCCTGTCTTTGCCGAGTTCTTCAAGCTCAACGTCGACGGGGGCTCAATCGCCTTCCCGCAGCTCGTCGCGACCGCGACCTTCACCGTCAAGGCCGAGCGGCTCAATGGGTTTGTCGATCCGATCGCGCTGGCCGTGGAAGGGCTCCCGGCCGGCTTCACGGCCGAGATCAAGCCGATTGAGAAGGACAAGACCGACGCGGCGATCGTCCTCAAGGGCCCGGCCGCCGCGGCCGCGGCCGTGCACCGGCTGCGCGTCGTCGGCAATGGCACGCACCAGAATCAACCCAAGCAAGTCGTCGTGGGAGACGTAGCCTTGCGCGTCATTCCGCCGTTGGAAATCACGCTAGCGCCCGCGGGCGCGCTGCCCGCTGGCGGGACGCAGAAGGTCAAGGTGACGGCCCGGTTCTTCAACGACGAGAAACCGGCGGTGACGCTCGCCTGGTCGGAGCTGCCGTCGGGCGTAACCGGTCCCGAGTCGATCACGATTCCCGCCGGCCAGACCGAGGTCGAAATTGAGCTCGCGGCGGCCGGTAATGCCGCGTTGGGCGCGGGGATGCGCGCCAGCGCGACCGCGACGACGACGGTCGCCGGGCGCGAAGTCACCGCCACTGCAACCACACCATTGGAAGTCAAGATGCCGTAGC
>JAEUIK010000718.1 GCA_016793185.1 Planctomycetaceae bacterium
CGCCCGCCTCTCAGCCTGCGCTTAACGAATCGACCGCCGGCGCGTTCGCGGAGGAAGATCAACCTGCATTTGCCACCCGATCGCCGGAACTGGAGCCGAGCCTCGAGCCGAGCCTGGACGAGGCGCCGCCGCCGAACACACTTTCGGCCGCCGCGGCCAGCGGAGTCCAGTTGCGCTGGATTACGCCGACCGAAGTGCAGCTCGCGACGGAATGCGAGTTCCAGCTGCAACTCGAGAACGCGACGGACGGTGCGCTCGCGCAAGTTCTGGTCGAGGCGCAGCTCCCCGCCGGCCTGCGCCTGGTGCGCACCAAGCCGGCCGCCGACTCAGCGGACGTGCTCGCCTGGAGCTTTGCCACGCTCGACGCCCGCGCGCAGCGGACGATCCACTTGTGGGTCGTGCCTACGGGCGAGGGTGAGATCGAGCCGAGTGCCACGGTCACGACTTCGCAGGCCACGGCCGCGCGACTGCAGGTCATCCATCCGCAGCTCAAGATCGAAGCTCTCGGACCCGCTTCCTCGCTGGCCGGGCAGCCGGTCGGTCTGGCGCTCGTAGTGAGCAATCCGGGGACCGGCAAGGCGCGCAACGTGATCGTCGAGGTACAGCTGGATCCGCGTCTCAAGCACGCCGCGGGGGATCAACTCCGCTACGCCATCGGCGCACTGGCCGGCGGCGAATCGCGCGAGGTGCAGGTCGCATTGAATCCGTTGGAAGCGGGCCGCTTCGAGATCGCCGCCCACGCCGCGGCCGAGCCGGGATTGAGCACCGACGCGCGCTACGCGCTGGACGTCACGAAGCCCACGCTGCAGGTCGCCGTCGAGGGACCGCGGCTCCGCTATGTCGATCGCCAGGCCACGTACTCGATCAAGGTTCACAACCCCGGACCCTCGCCGGCCGATAATGTGCAGGTCTTCGACGAAGTTCCCAGTGGCTTCCGCTTTGTCGACGCCAGCTCGGGCGGAACGTTCGACGCCGAGTCGCGGCAGGTCGCCTGGTTCGTCGGTCGCCTCGAGCCGAACCAGACCACCGAAGTCAACGTGCAGCTCATTGCCACGCAGGCGGGCGAGCAGCGAATCGCCGCCGCGGTGCGCGCCGACGCCGGCGTCTCGGAGACCGCCGAGGCGATCACCCGCGTCGAAGGAGTCGCCTCGATCGTCCTCGACGTGGTCGACGCCGACGATCCGGTGGAAGTCGCCGGCGAAACGACCTATGAGATTCGCCTGACCAACCGGGGCTCGGAGATCGCCCGCCACGTGCAGGCCGCGGCCAAGCTGCCGCCGGAACTCCAGGGGCTGGAGGCCACCGGGGCGACCGCCGGCAAGATTCAAGGGCAATCGGTGGTCTTCGAGCCGCTGGCCGAGCTGGCGCCCGGACAGTCGGAAGTGTTCCGCGTCCGTGTCCTCTGCCGCAGCGCGGGGCAGGTGACGTTCCGCGCCTACTATCGCGACGCCGACCATCCGCACCCGGTGGCCGAAGAAGAGGTCACGCGGGTCTACCAGGATTGATCCGAAGCGCCACCGGCGGTGGACGTCCGCGCCGCCATCCCCGAGCCGGGGGCCTCAGGCCCCCGGAGTCCTGAACCGCGGACCACGGCCCAAACCAAGCCACTCAGCTACGCAACAACACTCGCCGTTCAACGCGCCAGTTTTGCGTCCGAGCCGGGGCCGAAGTCCTCGTATCGACCGCGCGGAGCGCGCTTCAAGTTCAACGCACCAGCGCCGTCCTCCAGCGCTTCTCCACCCCGGTCTTGAGACCGAGCCGGGGGCCTCAGGCCCCCGGAGTCGATGCGCGTGGTGACGCCTAAAGTGCGGCGGCTCCCCAGGCCTGAGGCCCGGGGCTCGGGTGTTGCTTCCGGCGAGCAGTTTTGGCTGGCTACAGAAGCGCCAGCAGGTCGGCCAGTTCATCGGCCGGATCGAAAAGCTCGTCGTCGAAGATCGAGTCGCTCAAGCGCGAGCTCGCGGCCTGATCGTCGTCGGCCAGCAGAGCCGTTGCGGCGGACGAGCTCACCTCGGCCAGCGCGGCCGCCCGGGCCGCCTCGCGGGCGGTCGAGGTCGCGATCACGGGCTCGAGCGGCGCCGCGGCAAGCGGCGCGGCGAGCAGTGGTTCAATCGTCGCCTCGGCGCCGACGCTGACGGCGAAGGCCGTCGCCTGGAGCGCTTCGGCCAGCGACCCCTCGCCGACGTAGGAGGCCGCGGCAAGCGAGCCGACGGGGGCGAGGGGTACCGGGTCGGCCACTTCGTAGGGCCAGTCGTAGAGCGACAGATTCGTTTTCACCGCGATCTGCGTGGTGAACTTGAAGGGGATCTGTCCGACGTTGGGAATGGCGAAGTTACTGGTGAAGTAATTGAGCTCGATGAAGAAGGCCGTTGCGCCGGTCGCGGGAATGGAGACGTCGCCGACATAGATTCCGCCTCCCTGGTTGGCCAGCGGCGTACTGGTCCAGACTTGCCCGGTGAACTGGTTGCGGAAATCGCGGGCGACGGGGTTGGTAGTCTGCCAGAGCGTGACTGTTCCGGGGATATCGGCGGCCGTGACCTGAATGGCGCCGTTGTCGAGGATCTTCCACGAGAATTTCGGCAGTGGAATGTTCTTGATCACCGCGTTGTAGAACGCTCCTACCGAATACGACGCGTCGATATTCAATCCGTGCCCGGTGTTGGGAACGTAGCGGAGGTAGTTTTGCGTGCCGGGGAGGTCGTCGAAGTAGTACTGTGACGAGTCGGAGACGAAGAACTCATCGCCGGCCGAATTGACCAGGTACTTGGGAATGTCGTAGTTGGGCTGTGCCAGGTAGTGATAGGGGTCGATGATGGCGCCCAGCTTGGCGCCATTTTCGGTGAGGATTCGCTCGAAGATGTTCTTGTCTTCGTAGTCCTTGATCGCCTGCGAGAAGAACCCATAGACGCCGTAGTGATGCAGCATCTGCTGATCGAGGTTGAGAGCGTCGAATACCACCGGGATGATAGCCTTGATGCGATCGTCGGCCGCCGGGGTGAGCCACGTCGTCCAGCCGCGCTTCGAGGCGCCCGTGACGACGAATTCGTCGACGCGGTAGTTGGGATTCGTCGGATTGAGCGTCGAGATAAACGACTGGGTGGTATCCATGGCCTTTACGGCCGACTTGACCATCGCCAGCAGCACCGGCCATTCGGTGTCGGCAGGATCCTCCAGGAACTTGTCGTACGAGTAGGCGATGATCGCATCTTCGGAGCGGTTGTTGCCAAGGTCGTCGGTGAACTCGAGCGGCTGATTGGGAACTCCCTTGAGCGACACCACGACGCTCTGCGTCAAATAGGCAAAGCCCGAAAGGGTGAAAATCTCGCTGTCCTGGGCCGTGGGAGCGGAGTTGTTGTAGCTGCCGCCACTGATGTTCAAGAGCGCCGTCTTGTTGGGCAAGCCCGACGGCACCATGATCGTCACCCAGTGCCGCCATTCCGTGTGATTGACCTCCGCGGGAGTTCGCCAGGTCTGGCTCCTCATCTCGAACACGTGCGCGGTCACGCCATTGACCTCGAATGAGCGAACAAACGTATAACCGTAAGTCGAGTCCTCCTTGGTCACGTAATCCCGCAGGGCAGTCGACGTGACGGTGCTGACAATCTGCACGCGCTCGTCGATGCCTTCGTTGCCGGCCTCATCGACGATGCGGGCGCGGGTTCGGATCGGATAGCCATCGACCGTCTCCGCTTCGTCCAGGGCAACCTTCACCACAAGCGTCGCATTGCCGTTGTAGACGACGCCCTCGGCCGCGCCGGTTTCATCCTCGTCGTCGTAGTCGCCGTCGTTGTTGCGGTCGATGTCGAGAAAGACCGGAGTGCCATTCGTGATCGCGGGCGCCGCGGTCACGACCACCGGCACCAGCGGTGTAAGGTCGTCCATGTAGGGAACCGTGATCATCTCCACGCTCGGCGCGACGGTGCGGATCGTCAGACTCAGCGCCGGCGAGAGGCTGCTCAGGTTGCCGGCGCCGTCGACTGCCTCGGCGGTGAGCTGGTGTACGCCGTCGGGGAGCTCTGGAACGGCGAACACCGCCAACGGCGAGGCGACTTGCGTTTGGGCCAGCGGCGCACCGTTGACGAACAGCGTTACCGTCGAGCCGACCTCGGCCGCCACTCGGATCGTCGGCGTGTTGACGCGCGTGATGTTGTCGCTGTTGCTCACGCCCGTGTCGCTCGCCGCATCAAGGACGGGGACCGGCGGGGTCAGGATCCCCTTGTCCAGCGACATCGTGATGGTCTGGCTGGTCACAAATCCCAGTTCATTAACGGCCGTCAAGCGCACCGTGTACGCCCCGTCGGCCAGCGGCCCGTCGTTCAGGATTTCCAACGTCGAGGCCGTGAGCGCGAAGCTGCCGTTGGGCTGCACCAGGTTTCTGATCGAGACCGGCTCGGCGAAATCGTTGAGCGTGGCCGTAAAGAAGACCAGCGGGCCCGCGTCCGAAACCTGTCCGGCGATCGTCGGATCCGAGGTCACGCCGTCGGAGTTCGGAATCCCGCCGGGGCCAGTGTCGTTGGCCAGCGCCGCGGCGAGGATGGGGGGCGAGTTGCTGGCGTTGAGCCGGTCGGCGATCAACAGCACGTCGGCCGCCGTGCAGAAGCCGTCGCCATTGGTGTCGTAGTAATAGTCGGGCAGCTCGCCGAACGGGATCTCGGGGAGTTGGGTATTCACCCCCGAGTTGATCCGGTTGACGATGATCAGCGCGTCGGTAGCGACGATGAAGCCGTCGCCGTCGACGTC
>JAEUIK010000724.1 GCA_016793185.1 Planctomycetaceae bacterium
AGTGGCCCGGCTGGACCAGCGGCGAAGAAACCGGCGTCGTGACTCCGCTCCGACCCATCCTGGTCAGCAACGCGGGCGACGGCTCGAACCGCGTCTTCATCCCGACGCAGCAGGGGGTGATCTACGTTCTGGCGAACGACCAGCAGGCCAAGTCGGCCGAGGTCTTTCTCGACATTTCCGATCGCGTCGCCTACGACGACAAAACGAACGAAGAAGGCTTTCTCGGTCTCGCCTTTCATCCCAAGTTCCGCGAGAACGGCGAGTTCTTCGTCTACTACACCAACGAGGCCAAGAAGCACCAGAACGTCGTCGCCCGCTTTCGCGCCGACTCGGCCGCGCGGACCAAGGGAGATCCGAAGTCCGAGGAGATCCTGCTGGTGATGGACAAGCCCTTCTGGAACCACGACGGCGGCACGATCGCCTTCGGTCCCGACGGCTATCTGTATATCGCCGTCGGCGACGGCGGTCTGGCCAACGATCCCTATGGCAACGGGCAGAACCTCTCGACGTTGCTGGGGAAGATCCTCCGGATCGACGTCGACCACAAGCAAGGGGATCTCGCCTACGCGATCCCGCAGGACAATCCGTTCGTGGGCCAGAAAGGCGCCCGCGGCGAGATCTGGGCCTATGGCCTGCGCAATGTCTGGCGCCTGGCGTTCGATGCCCAGACCGGCGTCCTCTGGGCGGGCGACGTCGGCCAGGATTACTGGGAAGAGATCGACCTGATCGTCAAGGGAGGCAACTACGGCTGGAACATCCGCGAAGGCTTCCATCCGTTCGTCAAGAAAGGGGGCACGCCTCCCGCCAAGGACGAGAAGCGCCCCGACCTGGTCGATCCGATCTTCGACTACCACCACGACCTCGGCAAGTCGATCACCGGGGGCGTGGTTTATCGCGGCAAGAAAGTCCCCGAGCTCGTGGGCGCCTATCTCTATGCCGACTATGTGGCGGGGCGACTATGGGCCCTGTGGTACGACGCCGCGCAAAAGAAAGTCGTCGCCAACCGCGAAATCCCGCTCCCCAAGAGCATTCCGGTGATGTCGTTCGGCGAGGATGAGCAGGGCGAAGTGTACTTCACGACCTACTCGGCCGAAGGCGAAGGCGTGTATCGCATCGCGCCCGAGTGAGCGCGTGGCAAATCACCGACCGTAGCCAAGGCCCACGGCCTCGCTCTTCTGTAGTCGGGCTCTGTGAGCCCGACCCAAAGATGATCAAACCACCAAGGACACCGAGCTCACCAAGGGAAGAAATTCTTTCAGTCGCCGCTGATCTTCCCCCTTCGTGCTCTTCGTGACTTCGTGGTTATCCAATCCCCCTCGTACCTTTCGTGCCGCCGTGGTTAAGGTCACCTGCGAAGCGCCAACCTGTCGCGCATTCCACGACGGCGCCAGACGAAACCTCCGGCGCCTGCACAGCCGAGTGCGGCCAGCGCGAACGACGAAGGTTCGGGCACGGCCGGTCCGATTTGGAAGGCCAGGTCGCCAACCATCCGCCGTGTGCCCTGCCCCTGGTTTCCGGAAGAGCTGGCCGCGAGGCTGAACTCGAGGTAGCCGTTCCCCGCCGGGATGTTGTAAAGATACGTCCCTGCATACGGCATGGGATCGTTCGACCACGGGCGGAATCCCGCGTCGACGGTCCAGTTGACGTAGTTGGAAATTCCGTTGACCGTCACTCGAAAGCCCTGCATCGCATACCAGGGATTCACCTGAATCCCGTTGAATCCGACGGTGGTCACGTCGCTGGTCCCGAGCATGTCGTAGTTGATGACAACCGTGGTCGGCTGATCGACGTGAAACTCGTAACGGAAACGCGACTCCCCTCCAAAGTTGATGCCGGTGCCGAAGGTAGCCGAGTCTGAGCGGATGTAGCTCATGTACACGATGCCGGCGGTCGCGTTGCTAAAGACGGCCGCGCCGTCGACATCGTGCGTGAGGGCATTCTTAGATTGCACCACGCCAGCCGACAAGGGCCCCACCGTCCCGACCTGCGTGTCGTTCTGCTGGACCGTGACCACGGGGATCTCCATCTGCGAGATGGCCGAGACTCGCGAGAGGCCAGGGGTTACGATTACTGCCTGCGCTGCGCCGCCGCCGAACACGCACCCGCAGGACACCACCAGGATCGCCGTCGCGCGCATGCACTTTCTCATGAGTCAACCTCCCCAGCGCCCGCCACGCCAGACCGGGCTCGGGGCTGGAGCACCGCGTCGGGCAGGGTGGGCCTTGCGGCTCAGAAACAACCCCCACCCCTTCAAGTGCACCCCGGCGGACAAAAGGACCGAAAATCCGCGCAAGTTTCCGAAGTTTTCGGAAAGTCCATTGGGGCTGGAGGTTGCCGTTCGCCCGCGGGGCGTGGGGTCAGTCGTCGTCGAGCCCAAGTTCGCGCATCTTTTGCCGCAAGCGTTGGAGCGCGCGGAGAAAGCGCTTGCTGGCGGTGTTCTCATCGATGTCGAGCAGGCGCGCGGCTGCGGCGTTGCCCAACTGCTCGAAATGCCGCAGCGCCAGAATCTCGCGATCGAGCGGCGACAAGGTTTCGATCAGGGCTTCGAGCGCCTGAATCTGCTCCTGCCCGGCCACCACCTGAGAGACGCTGGTGGCGTCCTCAATGGCGATCGCCGCCAGCGAATCGCTGGAGACGCTCAAGTCCCCCTGCCCCAGCTCCACTTCGAGGCGGGCGTCGCGTTTGGCGGTCCCCAGGTGAAAGCGGTGGGCTTCCAGGAGTTTTTGTTGGGTAAACGTCCGCAGCCAGAGATACACGGGGAGTTGGGGGGCGAGCACATACCCTGACCAGCGCCGGGAAGCCTCCACCAGGGCATCCTGCACGACGTCGGAGGGATCGATGCGGCCCCGCAGCTTGCGGTTGAGACGCAAATCGACCATCCGTCGCAGGGCGCGACGGTGCCGGCTGAATAGGACGTCGATGGCGGCTTGATCCCCCGCCCGAGCCCTGTGCAGAAGCTGCTCCGATTCTGGGTCGTCGTGCATTATGATGGGGCCTCGAGACCAGTCAGGAGCGACCGGCACCAAAATTCTAGGATTCCGCACGACTCCGCACAAACGCCGCGAGGCACCCTGTGGAAACCCACGACCGCGATTCGTCGACGGTTCGGCTGCTCGAGGGAATCCTGACGGAATTCGCCGAGCGCTGCCGCCGTGGCGAAGAGGTGCGGGTCGAGGAGTATCTCGACCGGCACCCGCAACTGGCCTCCGAACTGCGCGAAGTGCTGCCCGCCTTGCGCAAGCTCAACACGCTCGCACCCGCGGCAAGCGACGAGCGTGCCGCGCTGCTTCCCTCGCAACTCCCCGCGCGAATTGGCGAGTACCGGATCGTCGGGGAACTGGGTCGGGGGGGCATGGGGGTCGTCTATCAGGCAATCCAGGAGTCGCTCAATCGACGCGTCGCGCTCAAGGTCGTCGCCCGCCCGCCTGCCGAGCACGACGCCGGGCGCGAGCGGTTCTCGCGCGAGGCGCGGATCGCGGCCCAACTGCATCACACGAACATCGTGCCCGTCTTCGGGGCCGGCGTCGCAGAGAACCTGCTGTTCTACGCGATGCAGTACATCGAGGGCGAAAGTCTTGACCGCGTGATCGCCCAGCTCCGGGAGTTCGAGTCGGATCTCGACGCCGACTTTCGCTGGATCCAGTCGCCGCCGCCAGCGCGGCGGCGCAGCGCACCGCTGGCCCTGCGAATCCTTTCGGGCCGGCTCGCGGCGGCAGGCGAATCTCCCAGTGACTCGGGGGACAACCCGGCGGAGAGTGGTGCTGCCTCCGCGATTTCCACGGCGTCTGCTTCGATGCGCGTCTGCCCGACGGGTCACTGCGCGAGCGTGGCCCGCCTGGGGGTCCAGGTTGCCGGCGCTTTGGCCCACGCCCACGCGCACGGGATCTTGCATCGCGACATCAAGCCCTCCAACCTGATCCTCGACCCAGCCGGGACGGTCTGGTTGACCGATTTTGGCCTGGCCCAACGCGAAGCGGAACCGGGGCTGACCTCGGCCGGCGATCTGGTGGGCACGCTCCGCTACTTGGCGCCCGAGCGGTTTCGGGGGGAGGTCGACGCGCGCGCGGACGTCTATGCGTTGGGACTGGTGTTGTACGAGTTGCTGACGTTTCGGCCGGCGTTCGCCGAGACCAACCGTCAAGCCTTGATGGAACAGATTTGCGGCGCGGAGCTGCCATCACCCCGCACTGTGCGCCGCGGGATTCCCCGCGATCTCGAAACGATCGTTCTCAAAGCGGCCGCGCATGAGCCGACCCAACGGTATTCGTCGGCAGCCGCGTTGGCCGACGACCTGAACCGGTTTCTGGCGGGTCGCCCCGTCCTCGCCCGCCCCCTGGGCCCGTGGGGCCGCTTCTGGCGGTGGCGGCGGCGCAACCCGGTTGTGGCCGGGCTGGCCAGCCTGTTGCTGTTGGTGCTGCTCACCAGCTTGCCCATCGTGACCTGGCAATGGCGACGGGCCGAGCGAAACTTCCAGCTGGCGGCCGAGATGGAGCGCACCGCCTTGGCCCATGCCGCCGACGCCGTTCATCAGCGCGACCGAGCCGAGCAGAATTTCCTCCGCGCCCGCCAGGCCGTCGACGACTATCTGACGACGATCAGTGAAAACAATCTCCTGGACGTTCCCACGCTGGAACCGGTCCGGGTCGAGCTGCTGTCGCGAGCCCGCGCGTTCTATGAAGGGTTCGTCGCCGACGAAACGCGCGACCCGCAACTGCAATGCGAACTGGCCGCGACGTATATCCGCCTGAGCCAGGCGACGCACGACGTGAACGGAGATTGGCTGCCGCTGTTCGAGCGCGGCCTCACCCTGCTCGAGCACGCGCAGGCGGCAGGCGTCCCGCTGGCGAACTCGCGCAGCTGGCGCGAGGGAGTCTATAACACCCGCGCCGGCCAGTTGACCATCGCCGAACCCGATCGCTTGCTCCCGCTGCTCGAACGAGCGATCGCAATCTGGACTGCGCTCGTCGCCCGGCAACCGGAGATCGACGGCTTCGCCAGCGACCTGGCCGGGCTGCACTTGATGCGCGGACTGCTGCACCTCGAAACCCCGGGTGAACGGCCGCCGCGCGAAGATTTCGAACGCTCGCGCACGATTCGCGAGCAGCTTGCGCAGCGTTGGCCCGACGAGCTCAAGTTTCGCTACGGCCTGGGCGAGAGCTACGCCATGCTGGGCATTGTGCATCTCCGCGAAAAACAGCTCGACGAAGCCTGGGAGCTGACCCAGCGCTCGCGCGAGCTGCTCGAACCGCTGGTTCGCGAGCGCCCGGCGGCGACCCGCATGGCCAGCATTCTGGCCGCCGTGCAGCAATGGCTGGCCCAGATCCGGCTCCAACAGGGTCGCCCCTTGGAAGCGCTTCAGGAATTTCAGCGCGCGATCGACATCCAGCGCCGGCTCGCCCGCGAGTATCCCGACGCCCTCCAGTTCCAGTTGAACTTGTGCCAGAGCTACCGCCTGCTCGGACGCGCCTTGTTCGCAGCGCGCCAGGACGAGTTGGCCCAACAAGCGATTGACGATTGCAGCCATTTCCTGGAGCAACGCATCGCCGACTATCCCGACCGGGTCGAGTACCGCGCGGAACTGGCCGAAGTGCTGATCGAAGCCAGTGCGCGGTCGTCGCGGGCCGGAAACCCTCCTCAGGCCGAGGCGCTGGCGCGGCAGGCCGTCGAACTGTTCGTCGCGCGACCGGCCGGCTCTTCCACCGAGGCGCGCGCCCAATTCCGCCTGGGACTCTCCCTGCTCGATCAGAAACGCGCCGCGGATGCCGTCGCGCCGTTGCAGGCGGCCGTCGCTGTTGACCGCAAGCTCGACTCGCAGCAGGATCTGGCTGGCCATCTCATGCTACTGGGAACCGCGTTCGACCGCAGCGGACAGCGCCCCGCGGCGGTCGACGCCTATCGGGAGGTACTGGCGATCCAGCGTGCGCAGGGCGCCGCGACCGAACGCCTCTTCGCCGTCGGCAGCAGCCATCTCGCGACCTCCTTGGAGAAGCTTGGCCGCCGGGAGGAGGCGGCAGACGCATTGCTCGAGCAGCTGGAAGAGGTCCGGGCTGCGCTCCCCGACGAAGACCCGCGCATTCACCAATCGCTCCAAGCGCTGATTCGATTCCACCAGCGACACGCGCAGTGGCGGACGCTCGACGCGATCCTGGCCGCACACCGCACATTCCGTACTGAGCGGCATCAGATTGACTTCGCCGACAACTGGTCGGTGGCGATCGCCGACGCGGCCGCAGGAGAGGCCAGCGCCGCGGACCGCGCGGCGCGCCAAACTGGCGCGGCGCGCCGGGAGTTCGTGGCCCCCGCGATTGACTTCTACTGGCCCAACGAATGGTCGCCGCCGGCGCTCGGTGGATGCCTCCTGACGGCTACGACCGAGCTGGCGCCGGACGCCGGCACCTACGAGTTGTGTCTTGCCGGAATGGCGGGGGCCCGGTTCTTCGTCGACGACGTGCCGATCCTCACGATCGAGGCCAGCGCTCCCGGCACGCTAACGCAGTCCGGGCACGACTTCGACGGTACAACGCACCGGCTTCGTCTCGAGCAGCCCTTGGCCGACACTCCGTCGCGCTTGCGATTCTGGCTACGCCGGCCCGCGGATCCCGTCGCACGCGAAGGCACATCGGATCCTGGTCCGGTCCGCTGACCCACCCCCCGCATCCCAGTCCCCGGGGGGATGGATTCCAGGATCTCGGCCCGATTGCCGCGGGCCGGTCCAGATTGATGAACCGCCGGCCGCGCAGGCGACACTTTAACCAGAGAAGCCATGCCGGATCGCATTCATCAGGTACTGACGGAGCTGCTGGTTCTGCGCGCTCAAGCGCGTCAGTCCGACGCGATTGGATTGTTGATCCGGCAGTGGCACGAGCGCCTCCTCCGCCATGCCCGGCGCTTGACCGGAGCGGAGGATGGCGCGCACGACGTGCTGCAGGAAGCCTGGCTGGACATCTGCCGCGGGCTGAGCGGTCTGGATGATCCCGCGCGGTTTGGCCCCTGGGCCTACCGCATCGTGACGCGCCGCAGCGCCCGCTGGGTGCGGCAACGGCAACGGGTGCGGCAGGTCGAATCGGCGTGGACCGACCAGCAGTCGCGCGTGGCGCCGCCGGACGATGCCGCGCGGGTCGACGCGGCCGACGCGGTCCGCACTGCGTTTCGGCGCTTGCCCGCCGAGCAACAAACCCTACTCGAGCTGCGATACGTCGAGGATTTCGGGATCGAGCAAATCGCCACCGCGCTGGGAATTGCCGCCGGCACGATGAAATCTCGCCTCTTTCAAGCCCGGCAGGAACTCCGTGAACACATTCTCCAGGTGACACAATGAGCTCGCACGAAGACAAGATCATTGCGGCATTGAGCCAACTCGAAGTTGACGACGAACCGACCGAGACGCTGAGCAGCGTGCTGGCCGAGATGACGCGGGCGCAGTCGTTCTATTTGCGCGCGTTTCCGGTCGTCACGATCGTGGGAGTCCTAGCCCTGGCGATTTTCGCCGCCGTGCGTTTCTTCGCGGCCACCGACGTGCAATCCTGGATCGCGTATGCCACGCTCTTCCTGTCGGCACTCATCGTGGTGGCGATCGTCAAACTCTGGCTGTACCTGGTGTGGGTCCGAAATTCGGTGATGCGGGAGATCAAGCGAATGGAGCTGCGCAACCTGACGGACCCGCGTCGCGCACGGGGTTAGGATCGCGCCGCGCCGCCAGCCGCTCACGATTTTGGCTTGGAGAAACGCTCCAGCTCGGGCAGGAGTTCGCGGCCGGCGGGAACTTGCAGGTTGGCTCCCGCAAAATCATCGCTGACCGGCTCGAAACGCCCCCCCAGATGCTTGTGCAGGAACTGCTCGGCGACCGCCCAGAAGGAGATCCAACTCTCCGGCCGCTGATAGTCGTGTCCCTCGTCGGGGTAGACGAGATAGGTCACCTCTTTGCCATGCTTCTCCAGCTCCGCCACGAAAAGATCGGAGTGTTGCTGGGGGGCCACGAGATCCTTGCCGCCGTGCGTCACCAGCAGCGGGCGGGTCACGCGGACCGCCGAGTGCAGCGGCGACTGGCGGCGCAACAGCTCGAGTCCCGCGGGAGTCTTGGGATCGCCTACGCGCTGTGCCGTGTCGCGCCACAACAGGCTCGTGCGACGCGCAAACAGCTCCAAGTCCGACAGCCCGTACATGGCCACGCCGCAGGCAAACTCCTCCGGATAGAAGGCCAGCGTGGCGAACGCCGAGAACCCGCCAAACGACCAACCCCAGATGCCGACCTTGCCGGGCTGGGCGATGCGCTGGTCGACGGCCCAGCGAGCGAGATCGACGAGATCCTGCTGCGATTTGCCTCCCCACTCGCGCCAGCCCTGCTCCATGAATGACTTGCCAAACCCTCCCGCGCCGCGGAACTCGACGCGGAGCGCCGCGTAGCCCCGATTGGCCAGGAGCTGCAGGCAACGATTCGTGGGCCAACTATCCCAGGGATACGCCGCATCGGGACCGCCGTGGACGTACAACAGCGTCGGCAGCGGCGCGTCGGGCGTACCGTCGCCGTCGGCGTCGCTTCCCGGCGGCAAGTAGAGATGGCATGGGAGCCGCAGACCGTCTCGTGTCGGCGCCACGCGCCCGAACCGCGGAGCCAGCGCATAACGATCGAGCGCGCGCTGTGCCGAAAACAGCGGACGGACCCGTTGCTGCGATCGCTCGTACACGTGATATCGCAGCGGCCCGCCGTCGAGTGGAGCGACCAGCCAGACGTGATCCTGGGCACTGATCCCGACCGTGCCGACCGGACCGCCGAAGTGCTTTTCGAGCAGGGCAAAGTCGTCGCGCACCGATTCGTCGATCGCATAACGGCGGAGCCGATCGAACTGCGCGCTGGCGGCCAGCACCCGCCCCGTGATTCGATCGACCACCGCGACGGGCCGGAGATCGGCATCGGCATCGCTGGCCAGAACGGTTTCGCGCCCGCTCGCCAGCTCGACGGCCAGGAGCGCCGACTTGTCGCGGCCCGTATTGTCGACCACGTACAGGACGTCGCCCGCCGCGTCGACGCCGACGATCCCTTGCACTCCGGAACCGGGAGCGCGCCCGGTGTTGGTACGATCGATGTCGATCGTCCGCAGGGGCGCCCACGCGTCGTCGTCGGTGCGGCGCAGCAACTCGAGGCTGCCGTTGGGGCCGAGCTTTTCCG
>JAEUIK010000779.1 GCA_016793185.1 Planctomycetaceae bacterium
TCGGTCAATACGAACGTCTTGCCACAACCGGCGCCGGCCGAGAGCGAGACCGAATGCGAACGCGTCTCGATGGCCGCCAACTGCTGCGGCGTCAGCTGGCGTCGCTGGGAAGATGCACCCATGTCTTCTCCAACTGCCGAACCTGGTTCACACGACACACCGTGTGGAAGTCGCAACTGCCCGTGCAATCTGGATTCGCACTGAACACGGGAAACTCGCCGCGACGCACCCCTGCCGCCAACCCCAAGACCATGCGGGCGAGTTCCTGCCGACGCGCGGCGTAGGTTTCCTCGTCGTCGTCCGGATCGCGCGACAACGCGGGCTGGTACCCTTTGCCGCGCAAGTACCAGTAGCCGCTCTGCAGGGGGAGCGCATTCTTGCCCGCCAGCAGGAGCTCGGTTGCCGCCAGGGCATACAGATCCGGCTGCAAGGCGGTCGGATCCAGCTCCTGGCCCGCGGAGCGACCGGCGCCGCTCTTGTAGTCGATGACGTTGACGTAGGTTTTGCCACCTTGGCTGGCCAGATCAACGCGGTCGATGCGGCCGCTCAGGAGCAATTCGGAATCGCCCATCCGAATCGAGAGGGGATCGCTTACCGAGCCGCCCCCGGACTCCGCTCCCGGGATGCCGAACGAGACCTCGAACAACGTTGGGCGGGGCGGGACATCCAGATCTTCGTACTTGCCGGCATACTCGGCGGCCTGCACCAGGTACCGCTCGCACCACCGCACCAACACTTGCCGGTTGATCTTCGTCCAGGCGGCCGCCAACGGAGAGACCACCCCAGACGACTCCGCCAGCTCGTCCAACGCCTGAGCGAACGCCTGCCGGAATCGCTCGGGGGCGTCGACCGCAGGATCTCCGCGATCGACCGCGCAGCGCCGATACGCGGCGGCGAGCGCTTCGTGCAACAGCCACCCGCGATCGGCCGCGTCGATATCGAGTCGCAGATCCTCCAAAGGTTGGATCCGCAAGACGCGTTCGAGCAGAAACCGATACGGGCAATACGCGTAACCTTCCAGCTCGCTGGCCGACCAGCGATGCGCCGCGTGGTACCGCGCCGAGAGCGCTCGCCCGATCGATTCGCCGGTCGTCAGCCCCTCGAAGGTCCCGAAGTCGTCCCGCGCACTCCGCGAAGCGTTCATCCGCCAGGCCGCCGCCAGATTGCCGGCCGCGGGGTCTTTGCTTTGGAGGTAAGCCGCCAGCAAGCTGGGGGCGCCCTCCAGGGCGGCGGCAGTCGCCTGCACGCGCAATTCCTGCAGACTGAGCGTCGGCCCCGTCGGAATGGCCGCCGCCATGGGCAGCACCTCCTCGCGGCCGATCAACGTCGCTCCGCAGGCCCGCTCGATTTCCACCAGGTACGGACTGGGCAGCAATCGCTGGGCCGATTCGTCGAGCGCGGCGTAGGACAAGTACAACCGCCGAGTTGCGCGGGTGATGACCTCGTAGAAGAGGAGCATCTCGTCCTCGGCGCTTTCCAGGTGGGGATCGAATCGCACGCCGGCGGCACGCAGCGATTCGATTTCGCCCGTCGCATGAAATTGCCGGCTCCGCGGCTGCGGGAACGACGTTTCACTCAGCCCGCCGACGAACAAGTAAGGGATCGCCAATCCCCGCACGCTCGGTGCCGACAAGACGCGCACGCACCCGGCTTCGGGCGTTCCCCCCGATAGTCTCTCCCACCGGCAGAGTTGTCCCAGTAATTCGACGCACTGGTTGCGATCGAGCGTCCGCGGCGTCTGCTCGAGCTGCTGGGCCAGCTCGTCTTCGGCGGCCAGCATTGCCAGGAGCCGCTCCCAGGCTTGCCGCTCGGAAGATTGCGGAGGCCCCAACCCGGCCACGAAGCCGATTTCGGTGGACAATCGGCGAAGTGCTTTGGCCCACACAGCTCCGCTAGCTCGCTCGGGCAGGCGGGCCAGCGCCTCTCCCAAGTGCTGAACGACTCCCACTGCGCCGCGGGCGTGCCGCGCTCGCTCCGCCCGGCGGCGTTGGGCGGTCGAAAGAATCGCGTCGTCGCCGGCGCCGGTCGCCAGCTCCGATTCCGGCGACGTCAAGTCTGTCTCAGACGCCGCTCCCCAGCGAGCCAGTCCCTCGGCCAGCAGTTCAAAACCAGAGGGAATCTGCAGCTCGCGTACAACCCAATCGAGGTCGAGCAGGGCTGCGCCCTGGCGCCACTCCGGCCAGGGGGGACGAAAGTATGAGTTTCCGACAATCGCCAGCAAGTCGTCCAGAGGCCAGTCTTCGGCCGCGAGGCGCACCAGCCCCACCATCAATGCCAAGGCAGGCACCTGCTCCAGCGTGGGTGCGACTTCAAGGGCCAACGGGATCCCGTACTCGCCAAACACCTCCGTAAGCATTGGCGCCACCGCGCGCAGCCCCCGGATCACGACGGCGATCTCACCCGGACGAACGGTCGCACCGCGACGAAGCGGGTCTCCCTCGACGAGCAGCCGCTTGATGGTTCGGGCGATCCAGCGAATCTCTCCCAGCTGGCCGCTCGCAGCTCCAATCAAGATGCCGTCGGTCGACGGCGCGTGCGACTGGACCCGAGGATCCCGAAATAGCTGTGCTTCGACGTGACGCCAGGCGGGCCACTCCCGCTCGAGCGGGCGCGGCAGAGCTTCGATCGTCAGTTCCGGATGACCTTGGCGCAGCTGTTCCAGCGTGTCGCGCGACTTGCGAAACAACTCCGCGCGGTGCGCGTCGTCGTCGAGCGGCAGCGAGATCAACAGCCGTTCGGCCCGCGCCGCCAGGACTTCGAGGATCTCGTGCTGCGTGTAGGTGAAGTCGGTGAACCCATCGGCGACGATCAAGCGCGGCGTGGGGGCCAGGATCTCGGGATTCTCGCGGAGCAGCGTGCGGGCCCACCAGAAGCGTCCCTCGGCGTCATACAGGCGTCCCTGGTTAAGGCAATCCTGGTACCGTTCGTACAGCAAGGCCAGCTCGCGGTCCTTGCGACCGGCCCGGCCCGGCCGGCAGGCCTCCCGATACTTTTGCGGCCAGACTTCGTGCCGCTTCAGATCGGAGATGAACTCCGCCAAGAGATCGACCAGGCCCGCCGTTCCGACGATCGGCCGGAAGTAGTCGAGCTCGCCTGCGGCGGCCGCCTCGTCGACCAGGCGCTCGAGCAACTGTCGCTTGAGTACCGAATCGATCGGGTGAATCGGCGACTCTGCCTCGCGGAGGATGGAAGAGGCGAAGGTGTCGAACGTCATGACTCCGGGGCGGAGGCAGGCAGGCAGGCCGGGACCGATCAGGCGTGCCCTGACTTCGGCGGCACAGCGCGAGGTGGGGGAGAGCCAAAGTGCCTCCCCCGGCCGAAGCTGCGGCAGGGCCCGCCGATACAAGGCCAGCAATCGCTCGGTCTTGCCGGCGCGAGCTGGTCCGATAATGGCTGACGCACCAAGGGGATACGGCGACGATGTCTCGGCGAACATGTGCGGTACCTCTCGGCAACCGGGAGGCGGTCTGCCCGCCCTTGGATCTCTGATTCTTGGACCGCTGATGGGTCCCAGTGCAGCGAGCGCGACGATAGAGAACGTACGTTCACTACGGCCGCATTCTGGGCTGTTGGGCCGAAAAGTCAAGCTGCCGCCATCTCGGCGCGTGGACCTGATCCGGAGCCGAGCGAATCAGCTCGGGGCCACCGTGGATGGAGATTAAGGAATACCCTCCAAATATGTTTTGACAATGGACTTGCGGTGCATGTACACTTCAGGGGCACCGAGGGAAACAGAGAGCACTTCTTGCCAGCGTGAGAGGCGCTTCGACAGCAGGCTACAATTCGCCCGATCCGCACCGCCCCGTTCGCAGGGCGCCCAACGGAGCGGGAGCCTGTGGTGTTTCGTTTGCCCGTCGCCGGCCGTGACCGGTCAGCCGTGGCGTTCGGTGCGAGATTCGTGGGGCTCAGCGGTTCGTTAGTAAATTGCTGGGAGAGTATCGAGCTGTCGCTGGCATTGCGGCGACTCGTACTTGGTAGGTGCGTTTTCTCATTTATCTCTTTTTCTGGTTCCGAGGAGGTGTGTTATGCGTTGGCACTTGAGAAAGCAGCGAGGGTTTACCCTCGTCGAGCTGCTGGTGGTGATCGCCATCATCGGCATCTTGATCGCGCTGCTGCTGCCCGCCGTGAATGCGGCGCGCGAAGCGGCTCGCCGCTCGACCTGCAAAAACAACATGAAGCAGGTCGGTCTGGCGCTCTTGAACTACGAGAGCACGTTCGGTTCGTTGCCCCCCTGTTCGACGGGCTTCTTCGGCAACATCGCCAGCGGTCTCTCGACCGATGCTTCGCGCGGGGTCTACCCGACCGCCAACGGCGAGTTGGGCTACCACGGCCACAACTACAGTTGGATCGCTTTGGTCCTGCCGCAGTTGGAACAGGATCAGGTCTATCGCCTGATCAATTTCAAGTACCTGACCTTCTTCCATGATCCGGCCGCGGACGCGAATGGCGCCGTCTGGGCGAGCCTGTGCCGCGCGGGACGCACCGCACTGCCGACCATGCGCTGCCCCTCGTTCAAGGGAACGCCCGTCGCGACGGCGGACTGCTACAGCGATCCGAACGCCGCCTCGGGTCCGAATCCCGCCGGCGGAAACATCA
>JAEUIK010000011.1 GCA_016793185.1 Planctomycetaceae bacterium
TCTGACTTGAGGGCGTGTCCTGAGCGCTTGATCGGCCGGCTCTTGCCGACCTCGGTCCGACACCCCGCCGCGGGTTAGTTAGCCGTCGGCCTTGCGCTCGACCGATAAGTCGTTGCCGCAATGCTCTCGCAGAGTTCCGTCGCATTGTATCGCGCCGCCGCTCGAATCCGAATGAGCGGAATGCCGGCCGACGCTAAGGCGTCGTCAATGAAGCGGTCGCGGCTAACACGTTTATTTCGAGCATGCGACCGGTCGTCAAGCTCAATTGCCGCGACCACGTCCATCGACCGGTAATCGCAGAGCACAAAGTCAATATGGTGCCGGGCAATCATGTGGCCGAACCCTGCGGCCCAGGCCTGCTCTGAACAGGTCACCAGATCCGCCAGCCGCACCTTGAACGCAATGTGGAAGCGCCGTCCAATTGCTTTGCGCAACACTCGATAGAAGGCCATTTCTCCGCGCGACAAGAGCGGTCCCCGCTTGATGTAGGGCAAGTCGTGCTTCACGCGCCGTCGTGTACATCGCCTCTGGATCGCTATGCGCCGCATGCTCTGGTTATGGGCCATTCACAGACACACGTGACGCGATCGGTCTGCCGCGCATTCGGGGGAAGGGACGATGAGGCCCCAACTCCCTTCCCCCGAACCCCCATCCCTATTCCCCTCTTCCCTGTGCCGGCTTGTCGGAAGCAGGCGGCAGCAGACCGCAGCGCCGCAAATGGGCGGCGAGAAGCTCGCGGCGGATCGATGCGAAGAGCGGACTCCCCTCGGCGCGCAGGCGGCGGAAGGTTTCGGCCTTGAGCTTGCTGGCCGATGCAAGTGCTCGCGACTCGTGCTCACCCTTATAAATCGACCCACTCGGTTCGAACCACTTCAAGGGGATCGCTGACTTCCAGGACATGGTTGAGCTTGAACTCGTAGACGCGACCGCATTCGATATCCGCCGGGGAGAAAACAAACCCGTAGCTCGGCAACTCGATCCCGGGCTTGAGCGGGAAGTGAAACAAATAGGGGTTGCAGGCCTTGGCAATGCGGTTCGCCAACGACTGCGTTTCGGCCGTGATGACGCACAGAACCCCCACCTCGCGCGGGGGGGGCGTCCCCGGGGGAACTTTCTGGCCGGAGAGGGCGTTCCAGCCGTACATCCGCAGCGATATGTGGAAATCACCAGCCTCTGCGCCAAACGTCTGGCGGGTTCGCTCGCACAAGGCGGCGTGCTGGCGATCGTGAAACGTCTCGAGCTCGGCCAATACCTCGGGGTCGGCGATCCCGATCAGCATCATCGTCTGATAGGGGCCCGCCACGACTCCCTCAAGCTTCATCGTGTACGGAATCGGCCGCCACCGCGAGCCGGTAACTCGCACGACCCGCTCGCTCGCTTGTTCGTATCGAGCCTGGCTGACGTCCACCTCGCCGCCGGGCTCGGTCAAGCGTATCGGGTCGCTGTTCTCGTAGAGCAGATGCGCCGACACGCTGTGCGTGGTACAGCGATTCTGCAAGTGCAAGGGCTCGACCTCGAAACCCTCACTGCCGATCCGCAGGAGCACGCCCCGTCCGCGGAGAACATTTGCCGTGCACTGCGCACCGCATTCGCCAACCTTTCCCGCGTGCCAGGCGGCCCCCGCGGGCGCGCCCCGCCATAAAGCGAAGGCAGCCAGCACAGCTGGGTCGGAAGTGCGGCCCCCCAAGACAATGTCCGCGCCCGCCTCGAGGGCGGCGATGTACGGCTCGGGGCCCATTGCCGCCACGATGTGCTCGCATTGGTCGATCACGGCGTCGCTCAGCGGGCCATGCGGCGCGAGCGGGCGAATCTTTCCCTGGGCGTTCTTGGCCTTCAGTGTGCCGGCATCCTGTTCGGAACGAATCACCGCGATGCGCGGAGTGATGTGGAGCTCCCTGGCGACCTCGGTAGCGATGTCTCTGGTCCACTCCAGCCCCTGGTCCCCCCCGGACTGTCCGCAGGAGCCGATCAGGAGGGGAATCCCCGCCTCGGCCTGGGCCGCCATCAGAATGGCCAAATCGCGCTTGACGGCCTCGCGACTGTACTTCGAGATTCCGAGCGCGAGATACGCGGCTCCGCTATCGGTAGACCCCGCGTCAGCCGCGATGACATCAGCGCCCGCTTCGAGTCCGTAGCGAACTTCGTCCGCCTGCACTCCGGCGCCGAGCGAGCCGACCGGTACGAGGATGTTCGCCGGGGCATCTGATTGGACGTTCGCAGCCATGTGGCAGTTTCTTGATGGGCCCGGCATTGGGCGTCCGCGACCAATCGCCGCACAGGGTAGACCATCCCAGTTCGTCTCGCCTGCGGGGGGCACCCGTCCGGCGCGACTCAGTGGGGACGAGGGGAGTCTAATGGATTGTCAACAATTTGCAACTATTGTCGACATTCCTAGCCCCGGCTAAGCTGGGAGCATGCCCGCCCCAGATACCGATCTCAGCGATGACGTCGTGGCCCGCCTCGAGCAGTTGATCCTGACCGGCACGCTAAAACCGGGGGAGAAGGTTCTCGAGCAAGCCCTCTCCGCGCGGCTGGGCGTCAGCCGGGGGCCCCTCCGCGAGGCGATCCGCACCCTCGAGGCCCGGCGACTCCTCCAGCGAAAACCCTTTGCGGGCGTGCGGGTCGCCAAGTTCACGATCGATGAAATCGATGAGTTGCTGATCACGCGCGAGGCACTCGAAGGGATGGCGTGTCGCCTGGCCGCGGAAAACATGACACTCCGCGAGATCAGACAACTGCGGGCATCCTGCGACGCACTGAACGAGCTGGTCGCATCCGCGGGAGTCGCCGCGGCGTTCCAGAAAGGACGCGACGATGATCTGCACTTGCAGATCGCCCAGGGAAGTCACAACAGGCTTCTCGCCGACATGATCTGCCGCGACCTGTACCCGCTGTTGGGGCTCTTTCGCTACTATACGGCGCAGTTGCGCGGCGGCGACTTCGCCAGCTCGTTCCGGCAACATTCCGGCATTATTGCGGCGATCGAGCGGCGCCAACCCGATCTCGCCGAGCAGCGGATGCGCAAGCACATCGCCCAATCGCGCGAGCTGGTGCTGCGCAGGCTGCGGCAGTCGACAACCGATTGAACCTGGCACAAGACTGACTGCCGCGGGCGGGAGCGAATTCGCGCGCTTCCGAGCCCCCAGCCGCCCCGATCCGTACCTCAGGAAGTCTGCGCGCGCAGCTCTTGTGCGAGCCCGATGAGAATGCCCTCGGGGCCCCGAATGTAGCAGAGCCGATACGCGTCTTCGTACTGGACCACTCTGCCGACCAGCCGGGCACCTCGCCGGCTGAGCCGCGCGAGCGTATCGTCGATGTCTACCACGGTGAACATGACGCGGAGGTAACCGAGCGCGTTGACGGGGGCGGCACGGTGGTCGGCGACCGGACGCGGCGCGTCAAAGCGAGATAGCTCGAGCCGGCCGTGACCATCCGGCGTTCGCAGCATGGCAATCTCGACGCGCATCTGCGGGAGACCCGTGACGCCATCGGCCCAGTCTCCCTCGATCGGGCTGCGCCCCTCGAGCCGCAGCCCAAGCTCGGTGAAGAACTCGATGGCGGAATCCATGTCCTCGACCACGATTCCCACGTTGTCCAGACGCTTAACGGTCACGGTCTCTCCTTGAGCTCATCCTTTGTCTTCTCGCGGCCGGCTAACGCGCCGTCCGGGTACGACACGCCCTGCGCCGGGCAGCTTCGAGCGTTGTCAGCCCTGCTTGGCGACCGCCGCGTCGCGCTCCGCGATCAAGAGATTGACCGCCTCGTGGGCCGGCCGAATCTCAAACGGGCCCATGCGCACGCCGGGGTGCTTCGACATCAACTCAACCGCGTGAGCGAGATCGCGGGCTTCCAACAGCAGGATCCCGCCGAGCATCTCCTTGGTCTCCGCGTAGGGACCATCGGTTGCTTCGACGACGCCGTTTCTCATCCTGAGCGTGACTGCTTTTCGGGCGGAATCGAGAGCTTCTCCCCCCAGAAAATGCCCGCCCCGGCGCAGTTCATCGTCATAGGCGAAGCACTCGTCCATCATCTGCTGACTTTCGCCCTGCGACACTTTTGCGAAGTTTGCTTCGTCAACGAACCCGAGGCAGACGAATTTCATCTGGCGTCTCCTTGAACCATAGCTTGACTGCCTGATCGCACTCGCAAGGCGTTCTCGTCCCCTTGCGCTCATTCCCTAGTCGACCAGGGTGGGCTGAAATCGACAACCGGCACCCGTTTTCTTTCAAAAAAAAGCTCGCGGGGTCGAACGCCCGATTTGGTGCCGTGTGCAGGTCGCCCGGCCCGCCGCCGCGGGTGCAGGTCCACGGCCTCGAATTCGCGGCCCAGTCCCAGCGAGCACGTGCGCACTAGGGTGTCCAGCCAGGCAGGGCGGCAGCTTGCTTGACCCACTGGGCCATTTGCGCTTCGTCGAACGTGTCGTCTTCGTACAGGTCGATCCAACGCGACTCATTGCTCCGCTCCGTCCCCCCCGGCGGGATGGGACACAGCGAGATTCCATTGAAGAACGTCACCTTCACATAACGGGTGAGGACGTGAAACGAGAGAAACCAGCCCTGCCCCTCGATGCCATAGAAAGGTGAGTTCCACCGTACGGCCTTGCGCACCCGCGGCACGCTGCGCACAATGAGCGCGTCGAGACGCCGGCCGAGGCGGCTCTTCCAACCTGGCATCGCCGCGATGTATGCCTGCACTGGCGCGTCCCCGTCGGCCTTGGCAATCTGCGGGTTTCCGCCAGAGAGCAGCACGACCTTCGTCGACGCTCCGGTTTTCGCCCGCTGCCGGCCCCGGGGGGCCGAGCCGCTCTTCGCGCTGGACTTCACAGCTTTGCCGGTCGCTCTCGCTGGCGATCGCGACTTCGCAGCGCCGGCGCCAAGATTTTCCGCGATCGCGGCCCGGATCAGGTCCTGGAACGCCTGCGCGTCGAGTGTCGTTCCCTCCCGGATATCGATGGCACGACGCGTGTTTCCTTCGAGGCTGGCGTTAAACAGCTTCCGCGGGTCGGGCAATCGCGCGCCGCGGGCGAAGGTCAGCTTGACCACCTGCTGATAGGTCTCGCCGGTGCAGAGGATCCCGCCATGGGTCCAGACCGGGACGCCCGACGGGTTGCGGGGCTTCTTCCACTTGCGCTCTTCCCTGATAGCCGGGTCCGTCTCCTGGATCAG
>JAEUIK010000057.1 GCA_016793185.1 Planctomycetaceae bacterium
ACATCCACCCATCCTGGACCTTGGCAAAAGCCGTGAGCCGGTCGCTGGCAATCTCGTAGACTCCGGCGTCGGTTTTCCTGGGCTCGCCCACCAGCGGTTTCAGCCAGGCCAGGAAGGCGTCGGCATCGGTCACTCCGAGGAACGACAGTTGCTTGATCGACTGGCCATCGGTGTAGATCGCCGAGCCGACCGGTTTGGCCGCGTCGATGCCGGCGGCTTTCTCCAGATCGATCGGCTCGCCTTTGGTGAGCTGGGTGGTCATCTTGGCGAGTTTGCCAAGATACTGGGCGTCGTCGAGAACCGAGCCCATGAACTTCAGATTGGCGACGAAGGCCTCGAAGCTGTTGATGCTGATCACGAGCACCGGCTTGGGGGCCTCTTGAGCCGTCGCCGTGCCGACGAGCATGGCAGCCGCCAGCCCGAGCCAGGTCGCCGCGCGTCCCCCGGAAAATCGCCGCCAAGTCGATCGCTGCAGAGTCGAACGAATCACTGCGTGGTATCTCCCGATTGCTGAGTTCCCCGGGGGCCGTCGCTGCGCGGCCGAATGTGCTGGTATTGCCTGCTCCGCGCCGCTACCGAGAGGGACCGCGGACATCGGTACCCCGGACAGTCGTTGGCCTGACGTTCGTCAGCCACATGCTGGGCTTTCCGCTCGCGGCTTGCGGACCGCGGACGGCAGCGTGAGCGTACCCGGTTGCAGTCGCTAAAGCCAGACCCTGGCGAGAGAAACCGCGCGAAGCGCCCCATGACGCGAACGAAGCGGACGCCTAGCGTGTCGGTCGACCGGGACGCTCGGCCACCGCGGCGGCGCCGCGGTAGGGCCCATGAGCGCGGACCAGCAAGAGCAACGCCTCGGCCGCCGCCGTGCGTTTGGCCTCGTCGGCCGACTCGAGCGCGGCGACCAACAGGGGAATCTGGTCGTGAGCGGTTTGGCTGGCCAAGAGCAGCGCCTGGGGAACTTGGGCTCGGACGTCGGCATGCGCGCTCCCCAGCAGCTCAACCAACTCCGGAATGGCCCCGCGCCGCCCGAGCTCGGCGATCATTCGCTGGCGAATTTCGGCATCGTCTTCACCGGCGAACTGCAACAGGACTCCCGCCGGAAGCGTCTCGAGCGGACCACGCGGGTCGTAACGCACGTCGGCCACGGGGGGCGCAATCACCGTCGAACGGCGAAGCGCCATGCCATAATCCACCGTGGCCGCGGCCAGGACTCCGGCCAGTAGTGCGATCACGAACTTGCGCGGCTCGCGCGCCGGCGCATGACCGGCAACCGGCGGGTCGCCCGACGACTGCAATCTGGGACACGGCTCGTGGTTCATGAGGACTCGCGGAGGTAGGCCGGAACGGACGGGCGACCGATCGTGCGCGCGGCATGAACGAGCAGGTGGCGCGCGCAGAGCATCCGCCACATCTGTTATCGCTGCGCCGCGGCTTCCGGCTTGAGAGGCGGCGGCGGTTCCACAATCTCGAAGTTCGACTTCAGCCCTGCCGACGCTGGCGCCCGCATCACTGTGCCGGCCGCGGTTCGGCAAACTGGGAAAACTTTGCGGGCGCCCCCGCGGAACATGGATCGCAACTGAACCTCAGTTTCCACCACTCGCGGGGGAGATTGCGCGAGATCGGGGCCTGGGCCCACCGTTGCTGGCGCGTCGCGCGGGGTGCCGGCGGGTCTGGGCAGAATCCGAACTTGGGCAATTTATTCGGACCCGAGCGCTCCGACGTGAAGGGTTTTGCCGGCTGGGACCGATCTACCACAAAGTTCGGCCTCGTAAGCGACTAGGGTGGCTGTTGGCAACAACGCCCCGGGGCGTTGCCGCGGCTCATCAACTACCCACCATCCATCCTCGACAGACCCCACCATGGCGTTCGTTTTGGCAGGCAAACCCGCGCGCCGCTCCCGCTTCGTCGCGGCGCGTTGGCTTGTCTTGGTGGCTGTGGGCGTGTTGACCCTCAGCGAAATCGGTCGAGCTTCGGAACGGCGCAACAGCCCCTTGGCGCGTGCCTATAAGCGCGTCGGCCCCACGGTCGTCGACATCCACGGCGAGAAGCTCCTCTCCCCGGATGAAATGCCGTTGGGGGGCAATGAGGCCGACCGTCATGTCAATGGCATGGGGACCGGCGCCATCGTCGATGAGCGCGGGTACATCATCACCAATCATCATGTGGTCGATGGCGTCGAGAAAATCCACGTCACGCTGCACAGCGGCAAGTCGTATGTCGCGAAGCTGATCTCGCACGATCCCTCGACCGATCTGGCGATCATCAAGATCGACGCGGCCGAGTCGCTCCCCGTCACGCCGGTCGGGACCAGCAGCGACCTGATGCCGGGCGAAGACGTGATGGCCATCGGCAACGCCTTTGGCTACGAGCATACGGTCACGCAGGGGATCATCAGCGCCCTGCATCGGACCGTGCAGGTGGGCGACACCCAGCGCTACGAAGATCTGATCCAGACCGACGCCAGCATCAACCCGGGCAACTCCGGCGGGCCGTTGTTCAACATCGACGGCGAAATGATCGGCATCAACGTGGCGGTGCGGGTTGGAGCGCAGGGCATCGGGTTCGCCATTCCGATCGACAAGGCGATGGAGATCGCGGCCGACTTGCTGAGCACGCGCCGCGTCAGCCGGGCCTGGCATGGAGTCGTCGCCAAGCCGGCCCACGATGGCAACCTCGCCCTGATCGTCGATCGCCTCGAAGCCGACGCTCCGGCCAAGGCCAGCGGGCTGGCCGAGGGGGATCGCATCAAGATGGTCAACGGCAAGCCAGTCGTCCGGCAGGTCGACTTCGAGCGGGCCCTGATCGGCCAGGCGCCCGGCGACAAAGTGTCGGTGATCGTCGAACGCGACCAGAAAGAAGTGAAGCTCGAGCTGGCGCTGGCCCCCGTGCCCAAGCACATGCTGCCCGCCGGCGATCCCGCCTGGGAAGTGCTCGGCCTGCGTCTGGCGACGATCCCCTCCAAGCAATTCCAGCGCTACCGCTCGCGGTACCACGGGGGGCTGCTGGTGACCGCCGTCCGCCCCGAGAGTCCCGCCGCCCGACAGGGAATCGCCCGAGGCGACGTGCTGGTGGGGATGCACATCTGGGAAACGATCACGCCGGACAACGTTTCCTACATTCTCAACCGCCCCGATTTCGCCGACCTCCACCCGCTGAAGTTCTACATCCTGCGGGGCACCGAGACCTGGAGCGGCCATCTGCCGTCGACGACGTCCAAGCGGTAGCTCGGCGTGATTGCGGCTGCGGACGCAACAATGAGCCCGTACGAACA
>JAEUIK010000087.1 GCA_016793185.1 Planctomycetaceae bacterium
GGTTCGGACGCCGCTCGGGCGGGAGCTTCGACCCGCCGTCGTACCAGTAGAGCGTCACCGGGCCGCGCTTGTCGTTGGCCGCGAACTCGTAGCGAATCACCGACCACTCCGGGTAGCTGTCCTTATTGTGACCCGAAGTCGTGGCCTGCACCGAGATCGGATCGCGGAGGCTCAACCCCATGAAGGGCATGTTCATCGTGTGGCAGGCCATGTCGCCCAAGGCGCCCGTGCCGAAAGCCCACCAGCCGCGCCATTTGAACGGATGATAGCCCTCGGCATACGAGCGGAATTCCGCAGGGCCAATCCAGTCTTCCCAGTGCACGAAGCTCGGGCACTCGCTTTCGGCCGGGCGCTTGGTCCCCTGCGGCCAGATCGCGCGGTTGGTCCAGACGTGAACTTCCTTCACCGGGCCCAGAGCGCCAGCTTGAATCGTGGCAGCCGCGCGGCGGACGCCCGACTCGGCCGTTCCCTGGTTCCCCATCTGGGTCACGACCTTGTGCTCGCGGGCGAGTTCGCCCAGGCGGCGGGCTTCATAAATCGTGTGCGTCAACGGCTTCTGCGTGTAGCAGTGCTTGCCCATCTTGATTGCCATCGACGTGGCAGCGGCGTGCGTGTGATCAGGCGTGCTCACCGTCACTGCGTCGATGCTCTTGCCCATCTCGTCGAAGAGCTTGCGAAAGTCGGTGTAGACCTTCGCGTCCTTGTGGAACTTGCTGGCGGCTTCCAGCTTCTTCTCGTCGATGTCGCAGATGGCGACGACCTTGCCGCGGCGGGCCGCGTCGGCCGAGTCGCTGCGACCCTTGCCGTCGATCCCGATACAAGCGAAGTTGATCTGTTCGTTAGGCGAAGTGCTTTCTTCGCCGCGGGCGCGACTTGCCACCCAAAAGCCCGCGCCCGCCAGTGCGCTGCTCTTGAGGAAGTCACGGCGATGGTTCTGACCACGCATGATCACGTTCCTTGGTGTCTAAGTATGGGGTCGGCTGGGAGATCTTCCCTGCGCTTAAGACGATAACCTGTACGGGCCGAACTGGCAAACAGTTGCGTCTTGCGGCGGCGCGGCAGATTTGGTTGAGACCGCGGCGAATTTGAGCCATACTCAGCGACTACCAGCCGCTGCTCACGCGGCTCGGTCCACCCCGCCTGAACGGATTGCCACGCCTTTTGACTTGCCGGAGCCGGAGTTCGCCGATGCCGACGAGTTCTCGCACGATCCCCCGCCGGCTGGCTCCCGCCCGGAGCTCGTGCGCCGCGTGGGTCGCGATGGCCCTCTCGCTAGGGCTGGGCCTGAACTCTGGCGGGACTCGGGCCGAGGAGCCACCCCCCGCTCAGGAAGCGACTCCCCCCGTTTCGGCCGACCATGCCGAGCGGATGGCTGAGGGGTTGGCGCTCTTCAAGTCGGGCGTGCGCGTCTTGCTGAACGCGCACTGCGTGAAGTGTCATGGCGGCGACGAGACCCAAGGGGAACTGAACCTCACGACGCGCGAGGGATTGCTGCAGGGGGGGACGCAAGGACCGGCAGTCGTGCCCGGGCAATCGGCGGCGAGCCTGCTCTATCGGCTGGCGACGCACGCCGACGAGCCGCACATGCCCGACGGCGCCGCCAAGCTGCCCGCCGAGTCGCTGGCGCTGTTGGGTAAATGGATCGATTGCGGCGCGCCTTACGACCGCCCGCTGGGTAGTTCGGCCGCCGGTCCCGAGGTGGCGAAACCGGTCTCGCCCGAGGAGCGCGAGTTCTGGTCGTTTCGGCCGCTCGCCCCCTCCCAGCCGCCATCGGTCGGCGACGCGAATTGGTGTCGGACCGACATCGATCGCTTTATCCTGGCAGGACTAGAATCCCGGGGGCTCAAGCCCAATGCGCCGGCCGACCGGCGCAAGCTGATTCGCCGCGCGTACCTCGACCTGGTGGGGATTCCCCCCACTCCAAGCGAGGTGGCAGCCTTCGAGGCGGACACCGCGCCGGATGCTTTCGCGCGTCTGGTCGATCGTCTGCTCGACAGCCCGCATCACGGCGAGCGTTGGGGGCGGCACTGGCTCGATCTGGCCCGATTTGCCGAGAGCCACGGGTACGAGCAGGATTACGACCGGCCGAGCGCGTATCACTATCGCGACTTTGTGATCCAGGCGCTGAACGCCGACATGCCGTACGACCAGTTCGTCCGCTGGCAACTGGCCGGCGACGAGCTCGCCCCCGACGAGCCGCTCGCGCTGATGGCGACCGGTTTTCTGGGCGCGGGAACGCACGCCACGCAAATCACCGCCAGCCAGGTCGAAAAGGAACGCTATGACGAGCTGGACGACATGGCTGCGACCGTGGGGACAGCGCTATTGGGGATGACCGTCGGCTGCGCTCGCTGCCACGACCATAAGTTCGACCCGATCTCGCAGCACGACTACTACCGGATGCTGGCCACTTTCACGACGACAGTGCGAAGCGAGATCGACCTGGATCTGCAGCCGGAGCGGACACGCGAGGCCGAGGCCAGATTCAAACGGGAGCACGAACCCCTGGCCGCGGCATTGGCGCAATTCGAGC
>JAEUIK010000146.1 GCA_016793185.1 Planctomycetaceae bacterium
CGCCACCGGGCCAGGCTGCCGGAAGCTCTTGGTTTCTTTACGGGCTTGCAGGTCCCACAACCGCACGGTTCCGTCGTTGCTTCCGGTGATCGCGGTCTTGCTGTCAGGCAGGATCGCCACACCGGTCACCGCTCCACTGTGTCCTTTGAGCGTTCCGGCACCGGCGGTATAGCTATTGCGGACCACGTTCCAGAGCTTGCCGATCTTGTCGCCGCCGCCCGTGACGACCAGGCGCCGATCGGGCGCGACGGCCACCGCCTGGAAGTTCTCGCGATGCACGCTGTAGGCTTTGGCGACCACCTTCCCCTCGGCCGGATCGAGGATCAGTCCCTTGCCGTCCTGGCTGCCGGCGATGAGACGCTTGCCGTCGTTGCTGACGCCCAGCGTCAGCCCGGCGTCGGTCAAGGCCTCGGTGGAGATCGGCGTGCCCTGTGCGACGTTCCACAACCGCAGAGTCTTGTCGTGGCTCACCGACGCGAGCTTGTCGCCGTTGGGAATGAAGGCCAGCGCCGTGATGGGGCCGGTATGTCCTTCGAACGTGGCGCGCAGCTTCGCATCGGATACTTGCCAGACTTTGATCTTGAGGTCGGCCCCGGCCGTGGCCACCAGTTGACCGTTGGCCGAGATCGCCAGGCAGGACGCGCCGCCGGGATGCGCATCGATCGACTTGGTGGCGGCGAGTGCGGGCCCGGTGGGCTTCTCTTCAGCCTGCGGTTGTGCGGCGGCGGGAAGCAGGTCGATCCAGGCGACGCGCCGTCCGTCCGGCGCGGGGACCGAGATCGCGACGTCGTAGAGCGGCACCTTGCCGGTGTTGACGAGCGTGAACGTATCTGGGCCCCCCGTGAGCTCCAGCGGCAGCGTCCACTTGACCACCGGATCGTAGGCGACGAACCGTTCGTCGCGCGTCCCGACCTTGAGGTATAGCGTGTCGAGCTTTCGAGCGCGGTTAAACCAATGGTCGTCGGTCACCATGGCGTAGCGCTGGTCGGCCGGCGGTTGCGCCAGCAGGTCGACATGGTTCCATCTCGTCCGGCGATCGCTGGTCGTACCGCGCGGCCAATGCGAGACGATCCGCCCGCTCGACGAGCGAATCGCGATGTCGACATCCGCGACTGGATCGCCGTGGAAGGTCATGATGGTGACCGGCGTCAACGGTTCCATCTTTTTGTCGTCGCGACCGGCAGGGCGCGCCGATTCGACGACGACCGGCATGGCCGAGGGATAGCGCGTCTCATCGTTGGCCGTATCGAGATTGGGAGAGATTCCCCACACGCTCCATTCGTGCAATTCGAGCTTCTTGTCCCCCGCGGACTGCGGCGCCGCGGCGGGGGTCGCCGGGGGGGGCTCTTGTGCCCGGCCCCAGGGAGTCGAGCTCAACAGCACGAGCGCGAGAACGCTTTCGAGCAGGCAACGCCGCTCGGCGAATCGTACGGAGCTACGGCAAGCGGTGGCTGACACGGGCGGGCTCCCCCGGGATGACCGGAACTTCGTATGCAGAGACCAATGGGCAGGCTAGTTCAAGCGACGACGCCTCGCCAGCAAAAGTCAGGGAGCGGCCGGCAGCGGCGGCTCGCGAAACAGTTGCGGATTCCCCCAGATGACGTCATCGCCGGCATCTTCAAACTCGCCGAAATCGACCTCCAGAACCAGCGTGCCGACGCCAGCCACAGGCAGGTCGAGCACGGCGGCGGGCTCGTCGGCCCGGAGGTCGGCGTCGGTGAACAACTCACGTCCGTCGCCGAACACGCGGCATGCCACGCGGCCTTGCCGGCCTGCGGCGGGGTCGAATCCCAGTGTCGCACGGAACTGGGCGAACGCACCATCAAGAGCGTAGCTCAATACGGTCTTGGAATGCACAGCAAGTCCCTTGGCGAACGTGCTGTCGCCGACGCGGAGCGGGCCACCCGACAAGCTCCGGTCGCGGCGCAGCTCGCGGACGCGCCCAAAGTAGGGGACTTGCTCGACGCTGGCGGGCTCGAGATCGGACAGGTACACCATCCGGCCGTTGTGCGCAGTGATTTCGCGCAAGCTGCCGGCGGGAATCTCCCAACGCGCATTCCAACCGGTAAGCAATTCGAACCGATCGCCCGCGATGGCGACCCATGTGCCACTCAATCGCTGACCGTCGACGAAGTGGAACCGTTGAAAAGGGGTACGGGCTGCCGCTGGCGCCGGATGCGCTGCAAAGACGATTCCCACCACGCGCGACCGATCGATATCGCGGCTTTGCCCTTCGTAGAGCATTGCAAGTTTTCCTTCGCGGAGGGACTGCACGCTCCCCGCGACGGTCGTCAACGCAGCATCGCGAGCGCGGACCAGCACCTGGTCGGACTCGCCGGGCGACGCGAGCTCGCGCCGCCAACGATCACTGGGCGACTCCGGCGGCGCGGTACTCTCGCCGGTTGCGCTCGCCGTCGCGGGCGAGGCCGCCGGCGCGCCGGGGGGGCTGGCGGCCGCGGGCTGGGGCGATTCCAGAAACTCAATGCCCGCGAGACGCGCGAGCGGCACATCGACTTCGGCGCCCCAGGAGGTCTTGAACCGGGCCGATTCGGAATTGAGTTCGGCGAGCGTGCCGACGAGACGGTCGCCCGAATCGAAATGCAGAATCGCCGCGTCGCCCGCGGCCGTCGCCGCGGGACTGCCGGCAGCCGCTTCGCGATCGAAGTCGATCAGCAAGAGTTCGTCGAGCGCGATCTGTTGCGGAGTATCGCCCCCGAGGATTAATGTCGCTGCCTCGATGGTCTGAGGCAGACCGGCGAACGATTGGCCGTGGATGCTCGTGACGGTTGGACCCTTGCCGCCAAGTTTTTCGGCACGGATCGCGCACTCCAGCAGGCGAACCTTGACGCTCGCGCGCTGGTTGCCGTTGTGCAAGAGAACCTGGATGCCGGCGGCCTCGGTGGTCGGAAAATCGACGGTCCCGACTTCCCGAAAGCCGGCGCCCGGTTGCTCCTCGACAAGCGTGCGCAGCGTGCCGCCGGTTCGAGCGAGGCGAACGCGGATTTCCTTACCCAGTCCGGCCGGAATGGATGACTCGGTCATTTGCATTCCGCCCGCGCGTTCGACGATTCGTTCGGTGACCCAATTGCGCTGCTGGGCCTCGTTCCAGAGTCGATGAACCCGCACCCGAACCACTTCGCCAGCACCGGGGCCGGAGGCCGCGACCCCAAAGGCCACGCCAGCGCCGCGGCCGGGAGGTTCGTCGCCGATCCCCAGCTGGTCGTACTTGAACGTGACTTCGAAGTCACCGCGCAGGCGGACCGGAAGCGCGAGACTGTACTCTTTGCGTTCGGCAGCTCCTCCGCGGAGCGCCAGTTTAAGTCCATCGCTTGAGGGCGCGGCCGACCCGTTCTCCGGGCTGGCTACGGTGAAGCGACTGTCGAGTTGAGGAGCGAGGACGTTGACCGCAAACTCGGCCACGAGCTTCGGCGACGCCGTGGCGGCAGCGGGCGTGGTGCTCGGCGCCTCAGCCGGTGTCGCCGGGACGGCAACCGCGGGGCCAACGATTTGGAACTGCACTTGCTCGACGGCGGTAGCCGCGAGCGCGCAGGCGACGACGAACGATCCGACCGGCATGGGCTAGTTTCCGTTGTCGGCCGCAGCAGGCTCCGCCGGCGCGACAGGTGGTTCGGCCGGCGTCTCCTTGTCGCCAGGGGCAGAAAGGCTCGCAGGAGCCGCCTCGCGGGGATTCTCGGCGGCCTCTTTTTCCCCGGCCGGCTTCTCTTCGGCGAGTTGCCGGTAATAGCGCTCGAGCACGCGCTGGTAATGGGCGGGGAAGCCCTCGGTCATCGATTGCAGAATCCGGTCTCGTTCGTGGGGGGGGAGATCGCCCCACTTCTTGCCGCCATTGCGGGGCGCCCGCAAGTCGCCGATGCCACCCGGGCCCCCTTTGACGACCGAGTCATTCAGCGGTTTGTTCGGGTTGGCGCCGCTGGCGCCGCGACAATTGGCACATTCCTTTTCGAGTTCGGCGATCAGCTCGTCGAGCTTCGTCTTCACGGTCTGTTGCTTGGTCTGGGTGGGCTTGCCCGTCGTCTGCCGCGAGAGGTCGCGGACGACGACCGCCATGCGGGTGGCGATCTCATCGAGCGGAGTGGCCTGAGTCGCCTCTTCCTGAGCACCGGCCGAACCGACAGCCAGAGCCGCTCCCAGTGACGCTATGAGTGCGTACCGCATGGACTTCGTCATCGTGGTTCTCCCGGGAGGGTGCTACGGTTGCAGTTCGTCGGCGCGCTCGAGCGAAAGCCGCTCGGTCGCCTCGCGGACTTCGTCCTGATGTTCTTCGATCGCTTCGATCTCTTGCCGCAGTTTGGCGGCCAGCGCGGCGGCCTCGACGCCGCGTTGCGCATCGACCTGCACGGTATCGTCGTTCACCCGCACCTGCAGGATCCGAATCATCTTTAACTCGGCGATCAACCGATTGAGCTCGCGTTCGCGCTCTTGCGGGCTCCCCTTCTGGTTGTTCGACTTGGGGGGCTGCGACGAGGGGAGCTGCTTCATCGCTTCGAGCAAGGCGTTCAGATCGGACTCGATCTGCTGCTCGGCCGCGACGACCTCGGCGGTTGCTTGTCCCTCGGTGAGGACCGCTTGCACGCCCGTCATCGAGCGTTTCACGCTGCGGAGCGCTGCCGGCAAGGCGATGCCGAACTCGGTTTCTTCGACCAGGCTCAGGATCTCGTTGGCAACGTCGACGATGCGCCCCTCGGCCTTGCCAAGCCCGACAACGGACGCCACGGCCTGCCGCGAGCCTTTCTCGACCTGTGGGACCAGGGTCTGCGTCGCTTCGCGGACGGCGATCTGCTTTTCCAGCATGATCGTGACGGCCTCGATGACGCGTTTGCGAATCTCGGGCCCCAGCTGCGCGAGCAACTCGTCTGCTTCGCGCCGCAGCTCGTCGCGGGCCAGTTTGAGCGCGGCCAGCGCCTCGGCCTGGTCGCTGCTGGCGACGTCGGCGGCAAGCTGACCTAAGCTTCCCTCGGCCGACGACATGCTGCCGCCGGCACGGATCAATTCACCCATGGCGCGGGCTCCGCTCTCACCGAGCTTGCGCACCGACTCGCTGATGCGTTCGGTAAGTTGGCGGTTCCCCTGTTGCTCTTGTTTGAGTCCGGCGAACCGTTGGGGATCGAGATTCTGTTCCAGCGCGGCGAGTTCGTCAGCGGTTTTTTGGGCTTCCCGCTCTAACGCGGCAAGTGCCGCCCGCTCGGGGGTGAGCGCCGCGGATAACTTTTCCGCTTCGAGTTGCTCCGCGGCCTGGGTCATTTGCGCTTCGGCGGCGGGCAGTTCCTCGGGCTTCGTACCGGCCGCGGCCTGCTCGGCGGCCAGCAGCTTCGTGGCGTCGCGCGTCTCTTGCTGCGCCTGGGCGACGCCGTCCGGTGTCGGCGACGCATTCTCGGCGGAGCCTGATGCGTTGGGGGTGTCGCCGGGGGCTGCACTGCTCTTCGCGTCCGAGTCGACGGGGCCGGCCAAGCGCTCGGTGTCGGCGAGATGCCCCTGCTGACGGCGGATCAACTCCGCCAGTGAAGTCGCCTGTTTGGTCAGACGCTCGCGCGTGCGGGCGTCGGCCGCGGCTTGCGCCGAAAGCTGTTGTTCGCGATCCTCCTCTTTGATGGCGACTTCGAGCTGCCGGAGGATTTCACGCATCAAGCGCAAGCGCTCGAGCTTCAATTGAAAGTCGAGGTCGTTCGACAACAGCAGCTCGTGGAGCCGTTCGAGCTTGGCGAGAAGCTGCTTTTCCTCGGTGACCGCCTCGCCCAACTTGAGCCCCTTGAGAAGCTGCTTCGTCTGCTGCATCTGCAACAGGATCAGTTCCTCGCGGGCGAACTTCAGTCCCAGCATCAGTCGCGAGGAGTTCTCGGCCTCGAGTTCCTTGATCGTCTCGGCCAGCCGGAACATCC
>JAEUIK010000165.1 GCA_016793185.1 Planctomycetaceae bacterium
CACGAACGGGAAAGACCAACTCGCCACATGGGAGCAGAAGTACGGCCGGCACCCTGGCGTGCGCGGGGCCCTGGCCAAGAGCTACTTCAGCGAAGACAAGCTGGCCGCGGCCGAGCGGAATCTGAAGGAGTTCCTGAAGTACTCCAAGGACTGGTGGGCCTACGAACAATTGGCCGACATCCAGAAGCAACAGAACAACCTGGCCGGCTGGCAGCAGACCCTCGAAGAGTCGCTCGAGCAGCCCGACTACGGCCTCTATCATGCCCAGGCGCGGGTGCAGCTCGCGAATTACTACCTCGAGCAGAAGAGTTTTGACCGGGCGATCCCGCACGCCGAACGCGCGGCGCAGACCGGCGCCTGCTGGGCCATGCAGTGCGCCAGCAAGGTCCACGAAGCCGCCGGCAATCTGGCCGAATCGGAACGCTGGGTCTCGCAATGCACTACCCGCTACCGCGGCCAGGAGCTGGAATGGCTCTGGTGGTGCAGCCGCAATGGCGTCGGAGATTTCGCCGAGGCGATCGCCTGCGCCGAGCCGGTTCTCGACGCGACCATGGACCGGCGGAAGCCGGCCGAGTGGCGCGTTTTGGGGCTGTGCTACGCGGCTGCCAAGCAGCCGCGCAAAGCGCTCGAGCTGCTGCAGAAAGCCACGGAGCGGGAGCCCGCGCCGGCGTTAGCGCTGTGGGACGCCGTTTTCGCCGCAGAGTTGAATGAGACGGCCGCGCGCGACGCCGCGTTGAAGCTGGCCAGCGAATCGCAGAATCGGGCCGCGGATCGCGAGGCAATCGAACTGGCAACCTGGCTCCAGTCGGCCTACGCCGCCGGCGGCCTCAAGGAGGCTCGGCTCGACGTGGCGCCCCCCGAGATTCAAGCCATCCGCGGCGGAAAGAATCCGAACGTCCAGTTCTTTCTGGGAAAACTGCTCCTGCTCGCCGGCCGTCGCGACGATGCCGTCGAGTACCTTAAGGCCTCGGCCGGCCACCAGGAGGGGGACTTCTGGTCGAGCCGTCTCGCGCGCCTGCTGCTGGCCGAACAAGGAATTCAAGTCGAGCGCGCCCCGCGCAAGCCGCCCGCTGCGCCCGAAGAGAAAACCGACCAGGGATAACCGGCGCGGCGGGCAGGGGGTCCCGCCCGCCTGGCACGACGCGGCCAGGCGAGCGGAACCGTACCCAAGACGCTACCGCCAGCGGCGGCGATAGGCCAACGCGCACAACGCTCCACCACTGGCCAGCAACCCCCACGTGGCGGGCTCAGGCACGGCCTCGATGCCGAAGTGATAGGTGGCGACGTCGCTGGTCACCGGATTCGTCGCACCAGGGCCCAAGTAGGCCGTGGCGCGGAAATCCACTTCATAGAGACCCGCCTGCGTGAACCCGTAATTGAAGTGGCTGTGGCTCCCTTCGAGCTGGTACAGCCGGTCGTCGCTGGTGATCCCCCCTTCGTAGGTCGACATCCACACCAGGGGACCGTCGTCGGTCGAGCTCCAAACCGAAAACTCGCCCGGACCACGCACGTCGATCAACTCCAGGATCACGTACGGGCCGGCGTTGTTGACGCGCGGGTCGGTGTTGTTCCACGACGCGAACGTGCCTCCGGCGATCTCCTCGGTGCCGACCCCCAAGTAGAGCAACCCTGGGACATTCGACTGCGGCAGGCGCCAGTACTGCTGGCCGGCTCCCACGCCAATAAAATTGAACGCGGAGCTGGCCGACCGGTTCGTGCGAGCGCCCATGCCGGCATAGAGCAACGCCTCGCCCGGCTCATACTCCTCGTCGTCGGTCTCGTTGTGGACGTGCAGGTCCCACTCGCCATCCTCGTAGCCGAGGCCGATATCGACGTGCTGGGTCTCCAGCACCGTTTGCGCCCCGTAGACCAGGGACGACGGCAGCACCACGAGCGCCGCCAGGATCCAGATTCTTGTCAGAACAAAACGCATCAGCAGACTCCTCAAACTCGTTGACCAGCCGGCCCAGTTGGGCTCTGCAAGCGCCACCGGACGTGCCGCGCGGACGATTGCAGATCGATTTCGAACGTCCTCCCAAGTTGACAACAACATTCCTCGGACTTCGCTACCGTGGGTGAGAATCTTCCCCGCCAGGGAGCGATTCTCCACGCGTCTCGGTTCACTGCGGGGCGACACTCCAGCGGCAGCGCCGTCGCACAAACGTCAGTGCGCCCAGGCTCGCCGCGACAAGCCCCAATCCCAGCGTGCTCGGTTCGGGCACGGCGCTGACCGCGAGCGACGGCTCGGGCATGCCGGTGCCGAAGTGATCGGCCCAGATCGTGTAGTCGGCCCCGTCGACGAGGCCGTCGAGGTTGAAGTCGCCGTCGCGCCACGTGGCGTCGGGCCCCGACAGGTAGCGGTCGGCCCAGAGGGTGTAGTCGGCGCCATCCACAATCGAGTCGAGCGTCGCGTCTCCCGGCAATCCCGCTTCGACCCCGAAATAAAACGTGTAAGTTTCGCTGGCCGTGGGATTGGTCTTGCCTGGCCCGAGGTAGGCCGACGCGACGATGTCGATCCCGTAGATGCCGCGCGCCGTGAAGCCCCAGTTAAAGTGGGCGTGCCCCTGCGCGATGATGAACAACCCATCCTGGCTGGTCAGGCCCCCCTGCGCGGACGAAACCCAGACGTTGGGTCCGGCGTCTTCGCTCGACCAGATCGAGAATGCGCCTGGAGCAGGCGTCTCGGGCGTCAAGCCGTGCACGCCCGTCACGGTGCACTTGATCCAGGGTGCCGGCACGGTCGCCCCGACGCGCGGGTCGCTCTCCACGTACGAGGCGACATCCAGGAAATCGGTGCCGTAGGAGTTCGCGCCCAGATACAAGAGCTTCGAGTTCTGCGATTGTGGCAGCCGCCAGTACTTCTGCCCGGCGGCGACTCCGACAAAGTCGAAGCTCGTGCCCGCCGGTCGATTGCCGCGTGCCGGCCGATCGACGAACAAGAGCGCCTGGTGGGGGGCCAGCGTGCCCGAGAGATAGCCTTGCACGCTCATGTTCCAGCCACCCGAGTAGCCGGAGGAAATGTCGGTGTGCTCGACGGTCAACACTTCGGCCACGGGATCGAGCGGCAGCGCCTGGCTCGTCGATGCGGCGCAGAGGACCGCACAACACGTGAGCTTCGCCATGGCGCGGTCGGTGATCGTTTGCGCGAGCGTCAGCAGGAATCGCAGCGGGGTCGTCATGGGATTGCCTCGGTCTCCAGTTCGGTTCGTCTTGTCAGTAAGCCTGGCCGCCGCCGCCGTAACTCAGCTGCAGGCGGGGTTTGAGATTGGGGGGAATCGCGAAGTTGTCACCCGCCTCGATGCGCCCCGCCATTCCCTCGGCCGCGAGAGCCTCCACGTGCCCATCCGCGAACAGGTAATTCGACGTACCGGAGGTATGGTCGTCGCGTCCTGCCCCGATGACGTGGCGATCGGGTGAAATGTCGTTGCAGACGCGCTGCCAGGCGCCGGCCGGCGACACGAGCCAGTCACGCGAGTGGGTGTGGTCGCTCATCATCGAAACGCCCGTCGCGTCGGAAATGATGAATACCGTGATCGTCCGGCTCGAGTCCTTGATATGGTTGAGCGTCAGGCACTCGTCCTCGCCGGGCACGCAGATGTACTCGTTCAGGACGTAGCTCGTGCCGTTGGCCTTCAGCCGCTCGTCGCGCTTGGGATCGCGTGGGCAGATGCGGATCGAGTTGACGTTCTCCAGGTAGGGGGCCAGCGTATAGATCCAGGCTTTCTGGAAATTGACGCCGGTCGTGTGCGTGGATTGCGGAAACTTGCCCTTGTTGCTTTGGGCGAAAAGCGTGAGCGCGAGTCCCATCTGCTTCATGTTGTTCGAGCACTGCGTGCGGTAGGCGGCCAGTCGCGCCGCCGACAGGGCCGGCAAGGCGAGTCCCAGCAGCAGCCCGATGATCGCGACCACGACCAACAGCTCGACGAGGGTGACACCATGTCGGTACCGGCGTGGCGTTGTGCCTGCGAAAGCGGATGCACTCATACAAGCCTCAAAGGACAAAAGGACGCTTTCTCTGAATTGAGCCGCGCGGCGTTCTGGTCGATCGTGCAATCAGCTCCGCTCCGGCCGCGCCACGAGCGACGGCTGGTCGGGCCATAAGTCTCACAGCGACGGCCGGAGACGGAGTGGTTGCACAAAGACGCGAGCGAAACTTCACGAAGGCTCGAGAGCCCGCCGGCCGCAGCCCAGTCGACTGGCACGCCCGAGCCAACGCAGCGCCGCGCATACGCAAACTCTCGAGTCAGCGTGAAGCGCAACACGGCGCGAGCTCAATCAGCGCGTGGCGTGGGGCGCGGCGGATTGCGAGCCGCACACGATTGCTAGGAGCACTGGGGAGGTGCGCGAGGGCTGTGAGCCCCGCGGGGTGCGCCGAGAGAGGGCCGCTCGGGGACGGCCGCTAATTGAAATTGCACCGCACCGCTTACCAACGGCAGCGGAGTGCAAGCATGAAGTTGACCTTGGGCAAAAAACGCGCAGATCGCGCA
>JAEUIK010000224.1 GCA_016793185.1 Planctomycetaceae bacterium
CTGATCAGCCATCGGGATTTGGTACGGACTTGGGAGCGGCTGTTGCGCCGCGCGGGCTTGCGCCTGAGCATGACCGAAGGGTTTCATCCCAAACCGCGGATGAATTTTCCTTCGGCGCTGGCGCTGGGCATCGCCGGCCACGACGAGCTGCTGGAGTTGGAACTGGCCGAGCGCCTCTCGGCCGACGAGATTCGCGACCGGCTGGCGGGGCGCTTGCCCCCCGGCCTGGGCCTGGGCGCCATCGAGGTCCTGCCCGACGGCTCCCGCAAGGCCCGGGTCAAGAGTCTGGTGTTTGAGTTAGCGGTGCCGGCCGACCGGGCCGCCGACGTGCAGGAGCGGATCGCCCGCTTCCTGGCTGCGACGTCGCACCTGGTCGAGCGCGGCGACGGCAGCCCGCCGGTGGATATCCGCCCGGGGCTGGCCGAGTTGACGCTGTGCGGCGACCGGCTGCACATGCGGCTGCATTTTTCGCAAGAGGGAGGGACCCGGCCCCGAGCGGTGCTCGAAGTGCTGGGTCTCGGTGATTACGAACAACAAGGACTTATCCTGACGCGTACCGCGGTGGAGCTGGAACCCTGACGCCTGGGGCGCCGTTGTCCGCCACGTCGGACACGGGCGCTACCCCAGGGATCGCCTCTCCCCGCCGCCGCGTCGCAGTCGTGAAGGTACATGTATGAAGCAAGAAATGTTGATCAATGTGTCCGAGCCGGAAGAGTGCCGGATCGCGATCGTCGAAGACGGCGTGCTCGAAGAGCTGTACATCGAGCGGACCAGCCAGGACAACTACGTCGGCAACATCTACAAGGGGCGCGTAGTCAATCTCGAGCCGAGCATCCAGGCCGCGTTCGTCGACTTCGGCGTCGGCCGCAACGGCTTCCTCCACATCAGCGATGTCGAGCCGCAGTACTTTCGGCAGGGAGGCTACGATCCTGACAAGCCCATCGAGCCGGATGGACGCCGCCAGTCGCGCCATGAGGAACCGCCGCACGCCGCCGGCGACGACGATCTCGACGTGATCGACGAAGACGGCATGGAGCCCTCGCGCGGACGGCACAAGCGCGGCCCCCGGCCCGGCGCCCGCCCGCGGGTCAAGCCGCCGATCCAGGACATCCTCCGCCGCGGCGACGAAGTGCTCGTGCAGGTCATCAAGGAGGGGATCGGCACCAAGGGGCCGACCCTCTCGACCTACATCAGCATCCCGGGGCGCTACCTGGTGCTGATGCCGGCGCTGGGGCGCGTGGGCGTCTCGCGGAAGATCGAGGACGACGAGCTCCGCCGCAAGCTGCGCGACCTGATGCTCGAGCTGAATCCCCCGCAGGGGCTCGGTTTCATCATTCGCACCGCCGGCTCGGACCGCTCGAAAAAAGAGCTCTCGCGCGACATGGCCTACCTGCTGCGGCTCTGGAAGGTCATCGCCCGGCGGGTCCGCAAGACCCCGGCCCCATGCGCGATCTACGAAGAGAGCGACATGATCATCCGCACGATCCGCGACATCTTCACCAGCGAAGTCGACGCGATCTACATCGACGAGACCTCCGCCTACGAGCGGGCGAAAGAGTTCCTGCAGATGGTCATGCCCCGCAGCGTCAACCGGCTGCAGCTCTACGAGGGGCGCGAACCGTTGTTCCACAAGTACAACCTCGACCAGGAAATCGCCTGCATTCACGAGCGCGACGTACCGCTCCGCCGCGGGGGCTCGATCGTGATCGATCAGACCGAGGCCCTGGTCGCCATTGACGTCAACAGCGGCAACGTCCGCGCTGAGGACTCGGCCGACGAGACCGCCTTCCAGATCAACCTGGCCGCGGCCCGCGAGATCGCGCGCCAGCTCCGGCTCCGCGATCTCGGCGGCGTGATCGTCAACGACTTCATCGACATGCGCAAAGAGCGGCATCGCCGAGGCGTCGAGCGGGCGTTGCGCGACGCCGTGAAGCGCGACCGCGCCCGCACCAAGATCCTCCGCACCAGCCCCTTCGGCCTGATCGAGATGACGCGCCAGCGCATTCGCCCCAGCCTCAAGCGGAGCGTCTTCAAGGATTGCCCCGGCTGCGCCGGGACGGGCGTGGTCAAGACCGCCGAGAGCATGGCCATCGAAGTCATTCGCAGCCTGCTGCTGGTCTCGCACAAGCCCGACGTGCGGAAGGTGATGGTCACTGTCGCCGACGAAGTGGCGACCTACCTCAACAACCGCAAGCGGCGCGAATTGGCCCGGCTCGAGGACGAAAACCGGATCGTCCTGCAGGTCTTTGGCAAGGAAGGGGTCTCGCCCGAGCACCTGGCCATCGACACCGAGGACATCAACGGGCGGATTTCGCGATACCCGGGGGCCAATGGGTCGGCCTGACCGCCGGGCCCGATTGCCGGAGTGGCACGCGGGTATTCCAATCGCTGAGCGTCAAAAAGCCCGCCAGGTGTGAACTCTGGCGGGCTTGAATTAGCGTGCTTTTCTTCTATAGCTAGCAACTTGGTCGATGTCCTCGAAGCCGATAGCGCCAAACCCATCTCGCTTCTGTGCTAACCAATTGCCTCGCTTCCGGTGCGCCTCGATATACGCCATTAGCACCATACCCGGGATAATTCGTCCGACTGCTGCGCAGAACTTTTCTTCCAGTGTGGCGACGAGTGCTGGGTCATGCGCAGCAGAATCGGTGCCGATACCCAGTGGAATCATCTCGTCCTTCCATATCTGGCGTAGGAGGCTATCTTCTTCAATTGAGAGTAACCCGCAAGCAGATGCGCAGCGCCTATGTGTCCCCTCAAACCTCGGCCAATTCTTGCGCTTCTGCTTTCGTTGCGTTTCAATGTAGTGGAGTAGATCGTCGCTGCTATCGTTGCGACCAGAAGAATAATTCCAAGTAGTGACAAAGAGTTCCAAATCCTCTGGCCGCTTTTTGTACTGACCATCGGGAATGCGGAATAAGACGTATAGTTGTCTTAGGCTTGCATCCTCGGATTTTGAGAGCGCTATTGCGTAACGTCGAGTCGCCATGTTAGGCTCCAAGTGTTGGCTGCGGCGTCTAACACCGCAGCGGAAGTACGAAAGAAAGTTCAGTCTTACTCAAGGTAAGGGGCTGGCGTCACCCAGCCCCTTACTCGTCTCGGACTACGAATTTGATGGCCTGATCCTCGCCGTCACCTCCTTGTTCGCCATCTAGGCATTGATCAATCGCAGAATTGATTCTTTGCAAAACATCGTTGCGGCTGACGCCCAATACAGCCTCTACCTCGGACAGTCGCGGGTTCTTGCGGCTAATCGCCGCCTCAAGCATTCTTTCGAAACGGGTCGCGCGATCGGGCCCCACTCTTCCGGGCTCGCGTTTGCGCCATCCTCGTTTCGCAAACTGAATCCAAAGCCATTTCGCTGCTCGATCGTTCAGTAACCGTTCGGGACCGTGGGAGGCGCGATATATCATCGCCTGCATGGAGACCCCAAAGCGTTCCTTGCAAGTCAACAGATCGAGCAATGATCTGTGCTGAAAGACCTTCCTGAGTTCAGATTGAGGCAAGAGTAGATGCGAAGCGAATTCGTAAGCGCGCGACTCGGTATCGGCGTCGGTTAGCATCTTGGGGCTGTCGCAGTCACCCAAGAGTACGTGTCCCAACTCATGGGCAGCGTTCATCCGCGCTCGATCGTGGCATGCCGACGGATTCAAGACTACTGCGAATTCATCGCCGAATCGGCACGCCATGCCGTCAATGGCTAGTTCAGTGGGAACTTCGATCGTCCTGATTCCGAAGTCTTCGAGTAGTCGGATCACGCTCGGAATTGGATTGTCGGGCGGTATACCAGCCCGCTTGCGCACGCTTGCCGCGAGTTCCTGGGGTGTACCGCTGAGTTCGAGCGATATGACCTGCGTGAGGCGCTGCCCCACACGCGACTCTAACGTCAGGTACGCTTCGAGCCATCTGTGTGCTTCGGCGACGTACTGCTGCTTTTTGGCTTCGGAGACACGGCTAGGCAAGTTGCGGAACACCGCCCCAGCAAGCGGTGTACCCGGGTCCAGAAACCACGAGACTGGCTTTTCGTAGATGCCCGCAATCGCTTCAAGTGACTTCACTGATGGGAGCGATTCACCAGTCTCGTACTTCGCAATGCTTGTGTGGGAGAGACGAATGCCCCGCTTCGCGAGTCTCTCGCTTACCTCTCGGGTCGTCAGCTTTCTTGAATCCCGTGCACACCTGAGGCGGTGCGGAATGTTCTGTATCGCGCCAACCTTAGGCATGCCGCCGTCCTTATCGGTGTCACGGTATGGTGACAAATTGTGCAATTTGGTTCCCGTAAGTTTACAGATTGCAGAAAACATTACAAGTGTTGGTGCGGCTCGCGCTTCGGACGTTGGGGCACATTTGCCGGTTGTTGAAATCCACCTCTTCGAGGCCCTCAAGAATCGTCCAGACCTCTAGAGGCGGGGCAGCAGGTGTTGGGCACACCCCGGGTTCTAGGAGCATTCAATACAGTCTTGAGCACAGCAAGCCTCCCATGGCATTCCCCCCGCCTCGGCAGACCACTCGACGCCGGGGGTCCGGGGTGGTAGATTCAGGGGCTCGAAAATGCCCGACGCAGGGGGCCATTTCCCCGGCGTTTGGGGCTCTCAGATCAGGAAACCAGCCATGTACGCGATCATCAAAGACGGCGGCCGGCAGTACAAAGTGGCCGAAGGCCAGGAATTCGAGGTCGATTACCGCAGCGCGCCCGCCGGGAGCGAGGTGCAGTTCGACACGGTTCTGGCCATCAGCCAGGGCGAATCCCTCCGCTGTGGTCAGCCGACGCTCAGCGGCGCCAAGGTCTCGGCCGAGGTGCTGGCTGTCACGCAAGGCCCCAAGCTCACCGTGCAAAAATTCCGCCGCCGCAAGAATATGCGCCGCAAAAACGGGCACCGCCAAATGTTCACCAAGGTCCGCGTGACCAAGATCTCAGGTTAAGGTGATCTCAGGTTAAGGTCCGCGGTTCAGCCGCGACCGAATCGGCTTTTCCAGACCGCCCGACGAGCGATCGCCGGGCGGTCTTTTTTTGCTGGCGAGGGCGTGACGGGGGAGCCCGGCCCGCCGCGCGTCTGGGCGGTTCTTGCGGCAAGTTTCGCCATCCTGCTCTCGATCGCCGGAGTGACCATGATTCCCTGGGAACTCCTCGACAGCGTGCCCATCCCCGGCAGCAAGAGCCAACTGCATCTCTATCGCCGGGGCGACGAGTATTCGATTCGCGTCGATCGCAGCGAATTGATGAACAGCCGCGTTCATGGATCGGAGGACGCTCTGGCGCGACTCGCCTGCGCGACCCTCGCGAACCGGCCCGCGGCGCGCGTGCTGATCGGCGGATTGGGAATGGGCTACACCGTGGCGGCCGCCTTGGAACAGCTCGGCAGCGATGCCGAGGTCGTTGTGGCGGAACTCGCGCCGGCGGTCGTCGCCTGGAACCGTGGGCCGTTGGCGGCCCTGGCCGGCCATCCTCTGAACGACCGTCGGGTCGTGGTCCGCGAAGTCGACGTCGCACAACTCTTGCGTGCCGAGAAAAGCTCGTACGACGCCATCCTGCTCGATGTCGATAACGGACCCGAAGGGCTCACCCGCCGCGGTAATCGCTGGCTCTACGGGCCCACGGGGCTCGCGGCGGCCCGCGCTGCGCTCCGGCCCGAGGGCGTCCTCGCCATCTGGTCGGCCGGCCCCAGCCGGGGATTCACCGAGCGTCTCGCCGCGGCCGGCTTCGCCCCCCAGGAGCACCGGGTGCGCGCCCGCGGCGTCGACAAAGGCCCGTGGCATACGATCTGGATCGCGAAGCGTTAGATACCCCTTTCTGCAGTTGGCCTCCGCGAGGCCGATCTTCGACTTCTGTAGCCGACGTCAGTGACGTCGGAGCGCAGTTGGTTGAGGCAACCTCGGGAGATGTAGATTTCCGAGGCCACTGGCCTCGGCTGCAGAAGACGAGGGGATCGGGGTCAGAAACCCCGACTACAGAAGGCCGCCGGATGCGGGGGGCAGGAGTTGAATGACGCGGAACACTAATTGGCGCTAATCATCGCTAATGCGTGATTCGTGGAGATGAGCGTTGATCAGCGTTCCGCTCGCCTTCGCGTCCACGTAGTGCCGTCGTGGTTAACTTCGGCGCCCACCTTTTGATGACGAAACGAACCGACGAACATCGGGATTCGCCTGAACCCCCTGTAAGGAGGGGCGACTTGGCCCGCTGGCATGCTGTCAGAATCCCTTGCCAATATGGGCCTTCGGACGACTTTGTGAATTCTGATTGACAGCACTTCGATTGCGGCTAAAATCCCCCCTCACGCCTGTATGTTGTATCGCCGATAAAGACTGCTACAATATATGGGTGCTTTTCCCGCAAATACACCCAATCTTCATCTTGGACAAAATGGGGTTTTTCGGCAGCCGGGACGCTATCGAAATGCCGATCGTTGTCTAGGAAGGGTAGTATACTTTAGTATACTATCTGGGTGCGATTGCTTGATGCCTCATGGTCGCGCAAGGAGGTCCCCATGGCCGAACACATCAGTTTTGCTCCGAATGGCTCCCCGATGACTTCCCCCGGCGCCAGCGGTGCCGCCGCCACGGCTCCAGGGCCGGCCGGCCAGGCGCTCAGCATCGAGCCCCGTTTTTGCCCCGTCGAGATTGCCGATCCGTTCGAGACCGTCGAGTGGAGCGAGCGGACGGCGGTGATCAAGGGTGAGTCGGGCGAGGTTCTCTTCGAGCAGAACCATTGCGAGGTCCCCGCGAACTGGACCCAGTTGGCCACCAATGTCGTGGTCAGCAAGTACTTCTATGGCGAGAACGGCACCCCGGAACGCGAGAAGAGCGTTCGCCAGCTGATCCACCGCGTGACGCGGACAATCGCCGATTGGGGAACTCGCGACGGCTACTTCGCCTCGGCCGCCGACGGCGAGCGGTTCTATCGCGAGCTCACCTGGCTCTGCCTGCATCAGCACGGGGCGTTCAACTCGCCCGTCTGGTTCAACGTCGGGCTCTATCACCAGTACGGCGTCAAGGGCGCCCAGTGCAACTGGCACTGGGACGAAGAGGTCCGCGATTCGCGCCAGCCCGAGAACCCGTACGAATATCCCCAAGGCTCGGCCTGCTTCATTCAGAGCGTCAAGGACAACATGGAAGACATCATGGAGCTCGCCCGCAGCGAGGCCATGTTGTTCAAGTTCGGCTCGGGCACCGGTACCGACCTCTCGACGTTGCGATCGCATCGCGAGAAGCTCAGTGGCGGCGGCAAGCCCTCGGGTCCGTTGTCCTTCATGCGGGTCTACGACCAGATCGCGGCCGTCGTCAAGAGCGGCGGCAAGACCCGTCGCGCGGCCAAGATGCAGTCGCTCAAGATCGACCACCCGGACATCCTCGAGTTCATCGAGTGCAAGGCCAAGGAGGAGCGCAAGGCGCGGGTCCTGATCTCGCACGGCGGCTACGAGGCCAACTTCAACGGCGAGGCCTATAGCTCGATCCTCTTTCAGAACGCCAACCTCTCGGTCCGCGTCAGCGACGATTTCATGCAGGCCGTTGTGGCCGATGGTCCCTGGACCACGCGCTGGGTGACCGATCCGCAGAAAAAGGGAGATACCTACCAGGCCCGCGACCTGCTCGGCAAGATGGCCGAAGGGGCCTGGCAGTGCGGCGATCCGGGCGTGCAGTACGACACCACGATCAATCGCTGGCACACCTGCCCGAACTCGGGCCGCATCAATGCTTCGAACCCCTGTTCGGAGTACATGTTCCTCGACGACACGGCCTGCAACCTGGCCAGCATCAACCTGATGAAGTTCCGCCTCGAGGATGGCAGCTTCGATGTGGAGCGGTTCACGGCCGCCTGCCGGATTTTCTTCATCGCCCAGGAAATTCTGGTCGATCACGCCAGCTATCCGACGCAGCGGATTTCGCGCAACAGCCACGCGTTCCGTCCGCTGGGTCTCGGCTACTCGAACCTCGGCAGCCTGATCATGACCAGCGGTCTGGCCTACGATTCGGACGGCGCTCGCGGCCTCTGCGGGGCGCTGACGGCCTTGCTGCACGGGGCGGCGAATCGTACCAGTGCCGAAATGGCCGCGGCCGTCGGGCCGTTCGACGGTTACGCGATCAACGCGCAGCCGATGCTCAACGTCATGCAGATGCATCGCGATGCGGTCGAGCAGATCGATCCGGCCTGCCCGGCCTACCTGCGCGACGCGGCCCGCAAGGTTTGGGACGACGTGCTGCTGCTCGGGCGTCGGCACGGCTACCGGAACGCCCAGGCCACGGTCCTGGCGCCGACCGGCACGATCAGCTTCCTGATGGATTGCGATACGACGGGCATCGAGCCCGACATCGCCCTGGTGAAGTACAAGCAGCTCGCCGGCGGCGGGATGCTCAAGATTATCAACCAG
>JAEUIK010000757.1 GCA_016793185.1 Planctomycetaceae bacterium
CAGCCTGGGTCGCGTGCTTCCCGCACGACGGAAGCCGCCGCCCGCTGATTTCGGCGGCAGTTTGCTTGCGCTGGGCGGTCCGAGGTGGGCGACGATCGGGCTTCAAGCCTGCGCCAGAAAGGCTTCCCGCATGTCGTCGACCAGGCGCGGACAAGCTTGTCGCGGGTCTTCTTTTTCCTCGTACTCGAGGACCACGTAGCCGCGATAGCCGGAATTGCGGAGGATCTGGGCGACGCGTTTAAAATCGCACGGCTGCCGCGGCTGCCCCTCGGGCTTGACGCTGACCTTGACCTGCACGTTGAGTGTGTAGGGCGCGACCTTGGCAAAGTCAGCATAGATGTCCGCGCTGTGAAAATTGCCCGTATCGAGGTTCACACCAAACCAGGGACTCTGCACGTCCTTGACCAGGGCGAGCATCCCTTCGACGGTTGTAGTGAGTCCGCCGTGGTTTTCGAGCGCCAGGCAGACCCCATGCTCGCCGGCGTAGGCGCAGCACTCTTCCATCCCGGCGACTGCCAGGCGGTGAGCCTCGGCAGGCGCCTGTCCGCTGGCCGCGGCTCCCGAGAAAATGCGAATGACCGGAGCGCCGAGCAGTTCGGCCCGATCGATCCACCGTTTGACGTCGGCGATTTCCGCGGCGCGCTGCTCGCCAGGGGGCAGGCAGAAGTTGTTGCCGACCGCGGTGCCGGAGATATCGAGGCCCAATTCAAAGCAGAGCCGCTTGAGGCGGCGCAACTCGTCGTCGGTAACCTGGGGCGGAAAATAGTAGCTTGTCAGCTCGGTTCCTTCGAGCTGCATCTGAGCGCAGTCGCGCACGAAATGGTCGAGCGTGTAGGCGCCTGACTTATCCTGCAGCAGGTCGCGATAGCTATAGGCCGCCAGGCTGAACTTGAACTTGGGCACGCCGGGGCGCTGGAGGGGCTCGATCGCTCGAGCCGCGGGGAGACCGCGGAGGGCCACCGCCGATCCGAAGGCCAGTCCGCCCGCCTGTTTGAGAAAGTCACGCCGCTGCATGGTTCGGCCTCGCGAGGGTCGAGAGGGCACGCGGCCGGCTGCCGCGGTTGGTCCCTAGCATAATGTCCGGCGGAGAGGGGGGCACCCCCCGCGGCGGACCGCGGCGACGCATGCCCGCTGGCTCGTTCTTCATTTTGCTTGACAGCCCCCCGAGCGGCTGTTGGAATCCATGGCTGTCCGCTGTGATCGCCGCGGTTGGAAGTTGGCGCATTCGCGCCGATTTTGCTCAGAGCTGATCGGCCGGCGTTCGGTCACCGGCTGGGGAACTCTTCGCTGCTTCTTTTCGAGAAGGTTGTGCTATGACTCCGCTTCGAATTAGTTTGCGCGCTGCTGGCGGTCTTGCGCTGGCGGCACTGATGTTGGTTGGCTCGGCGCCGGCGGCCGACGAGAACGTGGACCCGGCCGGCCAATGGAAGCTCAATATCTCGACGCCGGACGGCCAGACGCTCGAAGTGCTGGTCACGCTCAAGAAGGACGGCGATAAGCTCGTCGGCAACATGGTCGGCAGCGACGCTGTCGAAACCGAGTTGAAGGATGTCTCGTTCGAAGATGGCGAACTGGCCTTCAAACTGTCGCGCGACTTCGGTGGCACGCCGCTCGAAAGCTCCTTCAAGGGCAAGCTCACCGCCGACGCCTTCGACGGCAACGTCGACTACGACGTCGGAGGCCAGACCGGCACCGCGAAGGTCGACGGCAAGCGTTTTGTCGAACCGGCCGACATCAAGGGCGCGTGGAAGTTCACGATCAAGACCGACGACGGTCAGTCGCTCGAGCCGATCGTGAAGATCGAACAGGACGGCGAGACGGTCTCGGGCACGTTCCTGGGCATGGACGGCACCGAAGTCAAGCTCGAGGATGGCGCCTTCAAGGACAACGAGCTGGCGTTCAAGGTGACGCTCGATTTTGGCGGCCAAGAGCTGATTGCCAAGTTTGCCGGCAAGGTCGCCGCGAAGGAATTCAAGGGTAAGGTCGACTACGACATCGGCGGCCAGACCGGCACGTTTGACGTGCTCGGCGCCAAGGAAGCGGGCGAGTCGCCGATCCACGGCAATTGGACGCTCGTGGCCACCAGCGAAGGGGGAACCTTCGAACCCAAGCTGATGATCGTCCATGAAGGGGACAAGATTGAAGGGGTCTACGTCTGGGACGAGCAGACCAAGGTTGACATCAAGGAGCCCAAGCTCAGCGACAAGGAGCTGACGTTCAAGGTCGAGCACGATTTCAGCGGCAGCCCCATCGTCGTCCTGTACTCCGTAACGACCGACGGCGACAGCCTGAAGGGGAAGGCGGACTACGATCTGGGAGGCCAGACCGGCACGGCCACGATCGAAGGCAAGCGGGTCAAGCCGGCTGAGGTCGCGGGAACCTGGAATATCTCGCTCACCACCGAGGATGGCCAGAGCTTCGACGTCACTCTGAAGCTCGAACAGGGTGGGGACGGTCTGAAGGGGACCTACACCGGTCCCGCCGGCGAGGCCGAGATCAAGGACGCCAAGGTCGACGGCAACAAGATCGAATTCTCGGTCGTCCGCGAACGCGACGGGCAGGAATTCGAGATCGAGTACGAAGGAACCATCGACGGCGACGCCATCAAGGGCGAAGCCGAGGCGGATTTCGGCGGTCAGGAAATGACCCTGAAGTTCGAAGGCAAGCGGGCCAAATAGTTCGACGCCCCCCGCATCGCTGTAATCAGATCGACGGGCGGTTTGCCTTCGCGGCGAACCGCCCGTTTTTATTTGCGCAGATCACAAGTCGAACGAGCCTTACAGCTTCGGAATCGGCGGGACTTCGATCCCGAGCGCCGTTGCCAAGTCGATGGCGTGCTCTTGCTCCTGGATCGAGATCTCGCGGAGTACCTCGCAGAGCGCGTATTCCTCCAGGGCCTCGGCTTCGCGAATCCGCTGCCGATAGTGGGCGATCGTTTCGAGTTCGTTGTCGAGGTCGAAGCGCAGCATCTCCTCGGCTTTGTCGGACGTCTTGACCCGCTTGGCCGTAACCGTTGGCGCGCCTCCCAAGTAGTCGATTTGCTTGGCGATCTGCAACGCATGGGCGAGTTCCTCGCCGGCATGCTTCTCCAGTTCCTTCGCAATGTTCATGAAGGCGGCCCCTTTGAGCACCTGGCTGTAATTGACGTAGGCAATGATCGCCTGGTACTCGCGGGCAAGATCGTCGTTCAAGTTCTTGATCAGTTGCTCGCGACTCACTCTGGAATCGGGGCTTCCCATGTTCGGATCCTTTCGAAATGGCAAGGTTGCAAAGACAAGGAAGACGTGTCGTCGGTCTGCGGGAGTCCGACCTGCGTGGAAGCGCGAAGGGCGTCGCGGTCCTGCCCGGCGGCGGGACACCCCGACCGGGGTGGAGAGGAGCAAAGTGCGTGCCGCACCGTCGCTGAATCAACGGGACGGTTGACGACGTCGCACGAGCCACAGGGTGGTGGCCGCAATCGCGGCCGCGGCGCACCCGGTCGCGAGCAATGTGATTCCGCTCGGCTCGGGGACGATGGCCAGCGCCAGCGAGACGCCGGGACTGAAGTTGTCGGCCCAGATCGTGTAGTCGGCCCCGTCGACGATTCCGTCGGCGTTGTAGTCCCCTTGGCCGAAGGTGGCGCCTGTCTGCAGGAAATGATCGGCCCAGAGGGTGTAGTCGGCGCCGTCGACGAGGCCGTCGCCGTTGCCATCCCCCGGTGTCGCCAGCAGCACGTCCCAGGCGATCGAGTA
>JAEUIK010000254.1 GCA_016793185.1 Planctomycetaceae bacterium
ATTCGAACGCGAGGTGCAGACCACTTGCAATCTCAACAACCCACACACGATCGCCATCTACGACTATGGCCGGACCCCCGAAGGGGTCTTCTACTACGCCATGGAGTACCTGGACGGAATCGATCTGCAAACGCTGGTTGACCGATATGGTCCCCAACCCGAGGGACGCGTCGTCGATATTCTGCGTCAGGTCTGCCAATCACTCTACGAAGCCCATGCGTCGGGTTTGGTACACCGTGACATCAAGCCCGCGAACATCATGCTCAATCGTCGGGGAGGCGTTCCTGATTTCGTCAAGGTGCTGGATTTCGGCCTGGTCAAGGCGGTCGACGACGCGCGGGGTTCCGGTCGCGAGGTTTCGGGAACGCCGCTCTACATGTCTCCCGAGGCGATTCAAATGCCCGACTCGGTTGACGCCCGCAGTGACATTTATGCCGTCGGCGCCGTGGGCTACTTCCTGCTCACCGGACACACCGTCTTCGACGCATCCTCCTTGAACGAGCTAAGCCAGCAGCATTTGCGTGCCCGGCCGTTGACGCCCTCGCAGCGGCTGGGGCGATCCGTGTCCGAAACATTGGAGCACGCGCTCCTCTCGTGTCTGGAGAAGTCGCGCTCCCGGCGGCCTCAGACCGCTCGTGATCTGGCCGCGGCGCTGGCACGCGTCTCTGCTTCCTGGACGAGCGAAGATGCGGAGAGCTGGTGGAGTCGCTACGAACGTGATCGGTTTGCTCAGGAACCTGGGAGCGGCCAAGCGGCTCCCGGGGCGGCAACCAAGGCCGCCGGCGAAACGGTTCTCCATCGAACTGCGGAACCCGACGTGCCGGCGGCCGGCAAGGGAGCGTCGGCCGAATTCGAGCGCACGACGCTCTTCGAGCCGCCGACGGAATAGCATCATTCTTGCGGGCGAAAACTCTGCCCGAGGAGCGCGACGACCGAACGCCGCGGGGTGGGCGACTTCGCACGCCGCGCGCGGGACGGTGCGCTTGCCGCAAGTCCTGGGCGCCGGTCCTTGCGCCGAACGCGCCACCGTTGCGGTAATCCGCCGCCAGGGCGGGTGGCGAGCCTTGGCACGCCAAGTGCGATTGTTTCTTTACCGCCACCGGATCCTCGTGGGGTAGCGGGCGAGGGGACGTTCCGGGGCAGCGGGGTCCGCGACTCTCTCCGAGGTCTCTTGCCACGAAGGAGAATGCCATGTCGACTGCAACTCATGCCTCCATGCACCAGGATCATCTGCAGTGGATCAGCGAAAATGACATGTGGCGCTGCGACTTGGGGGCCTGGCAGGAAGAACTGCGGAAGGGCCTGGCAGGTCTCGCGGAGGTCGAGCGAGGGCTCCACGAACACGCGCGGGCTCTGCAAACCCATGCTGCGGCGATCCGCGCCCGCGAACAGGAACTCCGGAACCACGAGCATGCCCTGGCCCGGTTCGAGAACGGGGCCGAGGGGCCTGAACTGGTCGCCATGGCCCTGGCGCACGACCAGGAATCGGCCAAACATGCTCAACAGGCCGCGGCCCATGAGAGGATCAAGCAGTACCACCATCGGGTCGTTGTCCAGGTAGCCCAGCTCCTCAAGGCCTTGCCAGCCCCCGAGTAGTCTTGGCCGAACGGGGTTCCGTCTTTCAGGGGCCCAGAGCCAATCCTCGCGCGAATTCCTCGATTCTTGCGGGGAGCGCGGGGCTGTGTCGCGAAGCGCAGGGGGCGTGCTGGCACTTGGGCCGGCGAAACTCGCCTGCCCCTGGAGAGGTATTGGCTGTTGATCCCGGCTACAATGCCGGGGCGGCCCATTCGGGCTGGCCATGCGGGAGTTGCCACGTTCGACCGATTGCAGTTCGGCACGGTGCGACGCCGGACTCCCTAGCCGTTCCATGTGCGTTTGCTTGTCGCTTTGGCAGGGAGATCTTGCTCATGTCGGTAATTGACCCGCTTCGCTGCAGTACGACCCGGAGGTTGTTGACACTGGCTTGGGTGCCGGGAATTCTGCTGGCGGCGGCGACAACGGCTCTGCCAGTGCAGGCGGGGGCTGCGGAAACCATGACGCATTACGGCTTCGACGCCGCCGCATACTCACCGACGGCGCAGGAAGGCCTCGAGGAGATCTTCGCCGGCAAGCTGTTCTACGAGGCGATGCCTTCGGCTGGCATCCGGCTGATGCTCGGCGCGGTGGGCGGCTCGCAAAAGGCGGCCGGTTTCGTCCCCGACTCGCCCGAGGGTCGCTTCTATTCCAACGGCCGGCTCCCCTCGCCCGCCACGCGCACGGCGGGGGCCGATCCCTCGTTCGCGCTCGGCGAAAGCGTCTTCGTGCGCGACAACGTGCAACACGTCAACATCAACTGCTTCTTGTGCCACGCCGGCGTCGTGCGGGGACAAGTGGTGGCGGGCCTGGGCAACAATCACGTCACGCAATCAGAGCCCAAGAATCCGCGCGCCCGCGGCGACAACTTCGGCCCCTACGCGGTGTGGCATCTGGGAACGCGCTTGAGCGATCCGGCCACCAAGGGGTTCGTGCTGGCCGATCAAAAGACCGAGCTCGAGTCGCTGTTCGAGGCCACCCCGCGGCCGCCGGTCGATCCGATGCCGTGGTGGCTGATGAAGTACAAGAAGAAGGACTACTGGTACGCCGACGCTGCCCCCGACGATGCCGCGAGTTTCTCGATCAACTTCACGACGCCGCATCCCGACATGAACGCCCATCACGATGAGCACGTCAAATCGGTCGCCAAGGCGCTGGCCTTTGCGCGGGAAACGACCTCCCCCCTCTTCCCGGGAAAGCTCGATCCCGCACTGGTGCAACAGGGGGCCGACCTGTTTCATGGCCGGGTTGCACCGCAGGATAAGACCGGATTCCGAGCCTGCAAGACGTGCCATGGCACGTACACGCGGAAGGAGGGGCAGACCGATTTCAGCACGCCCGGTTCCTGGTCGGTGGACTACGATTTTTCGCACGTCCTGCGCGATGTGAAGACCGACAACTCGTACAACACGACGCTGCAGAAATTCAAGCCAATCGCCGAACACATCAACAAGCTGGGCGACTACCTGGCGTCACGGGGAACACCGGCCGAGGCGATTCCCCGCGCGTCGGTGCCTGAGTCCGAAGGCTATGTCGCTCCGCCGCTGGTCGGCGTGTGGGCCTCGGCCCCCTATTTTCACAATGGCTCGGTGCCGACGATCGAGGCGGTGCTCAACTCACAGCTGCGGCCGGAGATCTGGTCGCGCAATCCGCGCGATCCGCATGCTTATGACCTCGAACGGGTGGGCATGGACTACCAGGTTGTCTCGCGCGAAGCATTCGATGCCAGCGCAGCTCAGGCGGCCGGCAAGCCCTTCATCGCTCCGGCCGCCATCGACCATGCGGCCAACTACGATACGAAGGTCTTCGGTCATGGCAACATGGGGCATACGTTCGGCGATCGGCTGACGACCGCGGAACGGCAGGCCGTGATCGAGTTCCTCAAGAGCCTGTCGGGACCCGACATGTAGTCGCTCGCGCGAGGAACTGCTTCGTTCAGCCAACTCCCGAGGAAGTGCCCGTGTCGCAGGCGACCGCACAACGCAGGCAGCTCGACTTCACCACCTGGCCCGCTCTGCTGGCGGATATCGACCACTTGCGCCGGGTTGGGTATCGGCGGGCCGGCAATTGGGATCTTTCGCAGATCTTGGACCACGTCGGCGAGGGGCTGCGCACTGCCGTGCGCGGCAACGAACATCGCGGTCCGTGGATCATTCGCGGACTGCTCGGACCCA